>JAKITI010000023.1 GCA_021648145.1 Gammaproteobacteria bacterium | reverse complement strand
CACCTTCCCTAAAGACATTATTTATATGTTTGCCGATGGTTTTAATGTCACGGTCAAATAACTGGGATAACTGCTGACGGTTAAGCCAAACCGAATCTTGCTCTAGCTTTACTTCAACCTGTGTTTGGCCATCTTTACTTTGGTAGATTTCGATTTGATTTTGCATTATAAACTTGTCTCCTTGTCGTAGCTTACCCGAACTTCACCGTTCATGAGTTTGGGTAGGAGGGTATCGCGGAGGGATTGTAGGGTACGGATTTGGGTAGCATTCATTTTTAATTTAGGAACAATTGTTTCCAACGTTTTATTAAAGTCCTCAATAATATTTTGAGGGGGAATTGATATATCAAAATTTTTAAGGTGCCCTAAGTCAATGCGCTGCCTTCCACTAGAACCCGCCAAACAGCCCTCGGCATACTCTCTAAAATCCTTGTTTCGTGCGAGTGTATAAGCAAAAAATGGATGAACTCCTTCTTTAGATCGCATGACAATATATTCTGTAGATCCCCAAGCAACCTCTTTTTCTTCTAAAAATGTTACATACGCTGTTTTTCCATTTTCTAAGCATGGTGTAATTCGAGCGAGAAGTGTATCTTCGTTAATAAATTTTGTTCCAGACTTAAATTCTCTGGCATACCAACCTGTTGGATTGAATGTCTGCGTATTCAAAGAAGTCATTTCCAAATATGTGGCTATAGTTCCTTTTGCTAAAACCCGCTTAGGATTGAAATCAATTAAATCAGAAATAACCCCTTCCCCCCAATCCTCCCCAGCCTCTTCCACAAACCACTGGCGAAACAGGGTTTCTGCCATCTGTTCAAGGGTTTTGTTCTGGCGGTGGAGCAGGTCGATTTTATCATCCAGCGAGCTTAATACTTCGGCTATGGCTTTTTGTTCGGGGAGGGGAGGGAGGTTGACTTCTATACTCGAAATTTCTTGGAAATTAATATTTGGCTGTGCAGACTGCCCAGACATATTATTTATATAGTCAATCATGCTTGTTTGACTTAAAAATTGGCTAATGTAGTAGGGTAATGCCAAATCTTGGTTGACCCTTAGAATCGCAAGTGCTTGGTTAGTATTTGCAGGAAGCATATTCTTTAATACAATTCCATTTTTACCTAAATAAGCACCTGCCATAGAAAAAAGGATATCAAGTTCTTCAAGCTGAGATCGTTTGAACTTATGATGCGTTTCTTTATCAATAGCAACAAATTTAGTTACATCTATCCTGCCGTCATAGTTTATAGCATCTGACTTTATATAATTTATTCCATGCTCAACAAACCCTTTACCTTTAGGAGGCGTTGTTCCTTTTGTAATTAATTTAAGCAATGACCCTAACGAGACCTCCCGCCACTCACTCATCCCCAACCTCCAATCGCTCGGTTTGGGTATATGTTCCCACGTGGGAGCGAGAAAATAGATGAGGTTTCTGACTGTTCCAGCTTTGCCAGTTCTTGCCTAATAACTTTTTCAGGCTGTTTGGCAATGGCACTGCGTTCAAATAACATGCCGTCCATACGTTCACGCAAGGTACGCACCGACCAGCTTAATTGTTGCGACAGTGTCGCAATAATATTTTTATCGGAAAATGCTTGATAAAATTTCACCATACGGCTTAAAGCCGAGTAGCTAAATCCCTTGCCAAATTCATTACTGAGTTGCTGGCTGAGTTTTTGTACTGTTTGCTTGCCGTATTCAGCACGGTTATTATCCAAAACTTGGAACTGTATCTGCTTACCAATTTGCCAATATGTCACTGTCAAGGTCTGATTGACATGCTTTATAACAGATAAGCGTGCTTCGGCAATCCGTTGCCTGATACCAGAGTAGAGTGTTTGGTATTCAACAGAAATTTGAGTCGTTGCCATGCCTTTTTTCTTAGCCATCTATCTTCACCTTTGCCAGATTCTCCAATATCCGCTGATTGAGTTCGGCTTCTTCTTTTAACTGGCTTTCAAATTCGGCTTTAAGGTTGCTAAAGCGTTCGCTAAAATCAAAATCATCTTCTTCCACGGCCAGCCCCACATATCGCCCTGGGGTGAGGACATAATCCAGTTCTTTGACTCTCTCAATGGGTGCGGCGTTACAAAAGCCCTTAACATCTTCGTAATCGCCTTCTGGGTTTCGCCAATTGTGATACGTGCCTGCAATGGTTTTTAGGTCTTCTGCGGAGAGTTCACGGGTACGACGATTGATGAGATGCCCCATATTGCGGGCATCAATAAACAGGATTTCATTGCGTCTATCACGAAACTTGCCATTGGCGCGGTTGCGGCTTAAAAACCAAAGGGAGGCGGGAATTTGGGTGTTTAAAAACAGTTTGGCGGGCAGGTTGACAATGCAGTCAATCAAGCCTGCTTCGACCAGTGCTTTTCTAATGTTACCTTCGCCTGATGTTTTGGAGGTTAACGCCCCTTTTGCCAGTACAAAGCCCGCTTGCCCGCTGGGGGCAAGGTGATAGATAAAATGTTGTATCCACGCATAGTTGGCATTGCCGGTGGGCGGTGTGCCGTATTGCCAGCGTCCGTCTTTGCGGAGTAAATCACCGCTCCAATCGCTGACATTAAACGGTGGATTGGCAATAATGTAATCGGCTTTGAGGTCTTTGTGGGCATCGTTTAAAAATGAGCCTTCGTTGTTCCATTTAACTTGCGAGCTGTCGATGCCACGAATGGCGAGGTTCATTTTGGCCAGCCGCCAAGTGGTCTGATTGCTCTCTTGCCCGTAGATGGAAATATCGTTTATTTTTCCTTGATGTTCGGTCACAAATTTTTCGGATTGTACAAACATCCCGCCCGAACCACAGCAAGGGTCAAGCACCCGTCCTTTGTAGGGTTCGAGCATCTCTACCAGCAGTTCAACCACACTTCTGGGGGTATAGAACTGTCCGCCTTTTTTACCTTCGGCCAAGGCAAATTCACCAAGGAAATACTCAAATACATGCCCCAACACATCAGCACTGCGGGATTTTGCATCGCCTAAAGCGATATTGCTGATGAGATCAATCAGTTCGCCCAAGCTGGTGGGGTCAAGGTTTTGCCGTGCATAGACTTTGGGTAACACACCTTTTAAAGAAGCATTTTCTTTTTCTATGGCATCCATTGCGCCATCAACGGTTTTGCCAATGGTGGGCTGTTTGGCATGGGCTTGCAGGTGTGACCAGCGGGCATCTGCTGGCACAAAAAAGACGTTTTCGGCTTGGTATTCGTCCTTGTCTTCGGGATCAGCTCCCGCATATTCACCTTCACCCGCTTTTAATGTGACGTATAGCTCTTCAAAGGCATCGGAAATATATTTAAGAAAGATTAAGCCGAGAAGTACGTGCTTGTATTCGGCCGCGTCTATGTTTTTTCTGAGCTTATCAGCCGATTTCCACAGTTGTTTTTCCAGTGGTTCTGCTTGTATTTCTTTTTTTTTTGCCATTTTGTTTCCGTTTATTTAATTCACTATTGATAAGTGAATTTTTTGGAAGCTAACGTATGAGAATACGCAACACTCATCCCTCCAAGTTTCACTTGACCACTTACTACTTTGATTAAAACCTGTTTTTTATGAAGGGTCTGCTTTAATTTCATCAACGGTACACACCAAGGACGTGAACGCCATCTGCGCTTCTATTTTATCACCCGGTTTCACATCACTTTCGATGCGTACTACTCGGCGCTGCGGCAAACTGCGTACAATCGAATAGCCTCGATCCAATGTCGCCAATGGACTCACCGCATCTAAAGCCCGGCTCAGTTCCCTTAATTTTTCACGGGGTTTATTGAGTATTTGTTGCATCACCCCATTCAATCGGCCTTCCAAAGAATCCAGTGTCTGACCATATTGGTTCAACTTGAGTGTAGGCACTTGATGCTTTAACGCAACACTCTGCTTCTCTAACTGGCTCTCTTGTTTTTGCAGAAAGCGTTGCATGGCTTTTTGCAAACGCTGCTCCAACTCATCTACACGTTGCGCATGAGCCATCAACTGCTGCCCTGGGTGGCGTTGCACCAGTCGCTGCGTCAACCATGAGAGCACTTGCTGTTTTTGGGTTATACAACTGGCTTGAAGCTCCATCAATCGCATCTGGTATTGTTCAAACTGATTTAGCAACGCCGCCCCATCAGGTGTCACCATTTCAGCCGCTACCGATGGTGTTGGTGCACGCTGATCTGCGACAAAATCAGCAATCGTAAAGTCGATTTCATGGCCTACACCTGAAATAACAGGTGTCATCGCATAATAGATCGCCTGCGCCACCACCTCTTCATTAAAGGCCCATAAATCCTCAAGAGATCCGCCACCCCGAGCAACAATCAATACATCACAGTTCTGAGCTTCATCCGCCCGCTCAATCATTTTTGCAATTTGCTGGCCTGCTCCCTCACCTTGAACGAGTGTGGGATAAATAATAACGTTCGCCAACGGATAACGCCGATTTAATACAGCAAGAATATCGCGAATCGCCGCCCCTGTGGGTGATGTCACCACACCAATTATTGCGGGAAAGCTGGGAAGTGGTTTTTTATTTCTCTCTTCAAACAGCCCTTCTCTATTAAGGCGCTGTTTGAGTTGCTCAAAAGCACGCTGCAAAGCCCCATCACCGGCTGCTTCCAGGTTTTCAACAATCAGTTGAAATTCGCCCCGCCCTTCATAAAGGCTCACACGAACGCGTGCTAAAACCTGATCACCGTTCTTTGGAACAAAATCAATATAACGATTTTGATTCCGAAACATGGCACAGCGAACTTGAGAAGAGTTATCTTTTAAAGTGAAATAAAAGTGCCCTGAAGATGGGCTGGCAAAGTTTGAAACCTCGCCTTCAACCCAAAGCAGTGGGAAATTACTCTCAAGAAGGCAGCGTGCTTCGCTGTTGAGGTCAGAAATTGTGTAGATTTTTCGCTGTAAGGTGGGAGATTGATGTTCATTCATGCAATTGATCATACCTTGCTCATTCATTTTTTCACAGACAAGGCTTATAATGTGCCACCGAAAAATCTAACTGCTTGCATATACGGAGTGTTCTATGCGCCTCATTCAAGATGCCTTAACTTTTGATGATGTATTACTTCAACCGGATTACTCCGATGTATTACCTAAAGAGGTCACGCTAAAAACAAAACTGACTCGTAACATCAGCCTTAATATTCCACTGATCTCTTCTGCGATGGATACTGTCACAGAATCTCGTCTGGCCATCGCTTTGGCTCAAGAGGGTGGTATGGGAATTATCCATAAAAATATGACTCCCGCACAACAAGCGGCTGAAGTCCGTCGAGTTAAAAAATTCGAAAGCGGAATTATTACGGAACCTGTCACAACAACCGTAGACACTACGATTCGTGATGTGATGGAGATTACCCGTACTAATAATATCTCTGGTGTTCCCGTTGTGGATGGTGACAACCTGCTCGGTATTGTGACCAGTCGTGACCTTCGTTTTGAAACACAACTTAATGACCCTATTACCAACATCATGACTCCAAAAGAGCGTTTGGTCACCGTCAAAGAAGGAGCCAGTCGTGAAGAGGTTCTTAAATTACTGCATAAACACCGTATTGAAAAAATACTGGTGATTAATGATGATTTTCATCTGCGCGGCATGATTACTGTCAAAGATATTCAAAAATCAACAGATTTTCCTAATGCATGTAAAGATGAGTTAGGTCGATTACGTGTCGGTGCGGCAGTCGGCACAGGCGCTGAAACCGAGGAGCGTGTTGCAGCACTGATAGCTGCTGATGTTGATGTGATTGTCGTCGATACCGCTCACGGTCATTCAAAAGGTGTTTTGGATCGCGTTCAGTGGGTTAAAAAGAACTATCCAGACATTCAAGTCATTGGTGGCAACATTGCCACAGCAAAGGCGGCTCGTGCCTTGGTTGATGCCGGTGCTGATGCGGTAAAAGTCGGTATCGGCCCTGGCTCTATCTGTACAACACGTATCGTCACAGGCGTGGGGGTTCCTCAAATCAGTGCCATCAACAATATTGCCAAAGAGCTTGAAGGCAGCGGAGTTCCTTTGATTGCTGACGGCGGAATTCGCTACTCGGGTGATATTGCCAAAGCAATTGCTGCGGGCGCTTATATCGTCATGATTGGCGGTATGTTTGCAGGCACTGAAGAGTCACCGGGTGAAGTTGAACTGTTTCAAGGCCGAACTTATAAAGCTTACCGTGGCATGGGCTCTTTAGGTGCGATGCAACAAGGCTCCAGTGACCGCTACTTTCAAGATGGATCTCAAGCTGAGAAACTCGTTCCAGAGGGCATTGAAGGACGCGTGGCCTACAAAGGCGGTATCATTCCAATTATCCACCAGCTCATGGGTGGCGTTCGTGCCAGCATGGGTTATACCGGTTGTAAAAATCTGACTGAAATGCGTACAAAACCTGAATTTGTTCGCGTCAGTAGCGCAGGTATGCAAGAGAGCCATGTTCATGATGTCACGATCGTTAAAGAAGCTCCGAATTACCACAGAGGAAATTAAGCCTAAAACCATGACTCATTCACATAATATTCACGATCACCGCATTCTGGTTTTAGATTTCGGCTCGCAATACACACAACTGATTGGTCGTCGCATCCGTGAGCTGGGTGTTTATTGTGAAATACTCCCTTACGATATTGATGCGGATGATATCCGCGACTTCAAACCCAAAGGTATCATTCTGTCAGGTGGCCCTGACTCAGTCACGGGTGAAGATTCACCGACGGCACCTTCCATTGTTTTTGAGCTGAATGTTCCTGTTCTTGGCATCTGTTACGGCATGCAAATCATGGCCGCTCAACTGGGCGGTAAAGTAGAATCTTCATCGCATCGTGAATTTGGTTACGCACAAGTCCGTGCCCGTGGCCACTCAAATTTATTACGTGACATCGAAGACCATACCACTGAAGAAGGCTACGGCATGCTTGATGTATGGATGAGTCATGGCGATAAAGTGACTGAACTGCCCGATGGTTTTATTCGCATTGCCAGCACTGATTCCGCTCCAATTGCCGGAATTGGTGACGAATCACGTCATTTTTACGGCATACAGTTTCATCCAGAAGTGACTCATACGCATCAAGGTGGACGTATTTTACAGCGTTTCATTGTTGAAATTTGCCAATGCGAAGCACTCTGGACCACTGAAAATATTGCCCAAGAGAGCATCCAGAAGCTAAAAGATAAGCTGGGTAATGATGATGTATTGCTAGCGCTATCAGGTGGCGTGGACTCTTCCGTTGTTGCCGCTCTGCTGCATAAAGCGATTGGCGACAAACTCACCTGTATTTTTGTTGATAATGGCTTGCTTCGCTTAAATGAAGGCGATCAGGTGATGGCAACCTTCAAAAAACACATGGGCATCAACGTCATTCGAGTCAATGCTGAAGATCGCTTTCTTAATGCACTCAAAGGTCAAGCTGATCCTGAGAAAAAACGCAAAATTATCGGCAATCTGTTTATCACAATTTTTGAGGAAGAGTCTGAAAAGCTCAATAATATTAAATGGCTTGCTCAAGGTACGATCTACCCTGATGTGATTGAATCAGCAGGCTCTAAAACAGGTAAAGCCCATGTGATCAAAACCCACCATAATGTCGGCGGACTGCCCGATACTATGAAGCTCAAGCTGGTCGAACCCCTACGTGAACTTTTCAAAGATGAAGTGAGAAAGCTCGGTGTGGAGTTAGGTTTACCTCATGACATGGTTTATCGCCACCCATTTCCTGGCCCGGGCCTTGGCGTGCGTATATTAGGTGAAGTGAAAAAAGAGTTTGCTGACCTGCTGCGCCCTGCCGATGCCATCTTTCTCGAAGAGCTGCATAACCATGACCTGTACAACTCAACCAGTCAGGCTTTTGCTGTTTTCCTGCCGATAAAATCAGTTGGAGTGATGGGCGATGGGCGACGTTATGATTATGTCATTGCGTTACGTGCTGTCGAAACCATTGATTTCATGACTGCACGCTGGGCACATTTACCTTATGAGATGCTTGATATTGTATCCCGCAGAATCATCAATGAAATTGATGGAATTTCCCGTGTCACTTATGACATTTCAGGAAAGCCCCCCGCGACCATTGAATGGGAATAAACGTAAAATCTGATGAAGAGTGGATTGACCACGCCCTGGGTTTAGCCGCGCATGCAGAGACCATAGGCGAAGTTCCTGTCGGCGCAGTTGTTGTTAAAGATAACAAAATTATAGGGGAAGGCTGGAATCAACCCATCACAAATCACGACCCTACCGCTCACGCAGAAATTATCGCACTTCGAGCCGCCGCGCAAACAGTGGGTAATTATCGCCTGTGTAATACAACGCTCTATGTCACATTAGAACCTTGTCCGATGTGTGCAGGGGCAATGATTCACGCCCGAATAAAACGCCTTGTTTATGGCGCAAGTGACCCAAAAACAGGCGCTGCGGGAACTGTGTTCAACTTACTGAATCATGAGAACCTTAACCATAAGGTAAGCTGCACAGCGGGAGTAAAAGCCGAGGAGTGTGGTCAGTTACTTTCTAAGTTTTTTAAAAAAAGAAGGGATGCCAGAAAAAATTAATTTAGAGAACTCAGTTCAAAATTAATTTCAATTTTTCGATTTGAATTTTCGATTTTTTTCGAATTAAACCTGATATTGCTGAATGATCAACGATAATAAAAAGTGTACTTTCGCCTAGGCTCTCAACAATAAGCTTCCCTTCTTCAAACTCAATAACGGAGTGTTCCAACAAACCTAGACCAGCTTTTTGACCTAAACTATGAAAATGCTTCACGGATCGAAGCATGACATCTTCAAAGGTATTTTTATTTAGACTTTTGAAATTACTGTGAGCCAAAACAGCACCATCTGCCCCAGTGATAACAGCTAAATTAATTAAATTAATATTTTTTAACTCAGATAAGATCAACCCCATTGCTTCTTCTTCGTATGCAGGCTTGCTGATCAAGTTTTGACTTAAACTGTCATCTCCAGCCACACCCGAAAATTTAACATCACTCTCGGTAATATTATTTTCAGAATCTATATTATCAATAGAAGAGGTACGTTCTGGCTCACGCACCAAGGGAGGAGGTAAATACTTTTTTTCAAGCTGATTTTCCACGCTATCTCTAAAGTCAGCAACAAATTGAGGTGAAAGCTCAATGCCACTTAAAAGTGCGAACTCTTTAAGCAATTTTTGCTGTTTTGTCTTGGCACCACTGTCTGAATTACTATTTTTATTAACAGGCTCTTCCGAAGACAAATCCAGCTCAGGGAGTGATTGACTATCATCTATTAATAAATCAATTGATGAGTTTAAATTGGATATATCAATATTTGAGTGCCGCTCACTTTTCGGGCTCTTGACTCTATTTTTTTTATACCAGAAAAATATTTGCTCAAACCATCGAGAAAAAGGCAAAAAGAGCTTTTGTTTTTTGTCAGGAACAACTGCAATCTCTTTTTTCGAAACTTGCTGTTCCTGTTCCTGTTCCTGTTTCATTTAATTTAACCACTTACATTCTATGAAAAAATTATGCTATAAGATAAACATCAATAAATGCATAGCAAAAAACTGAGAAGAAACTCAAATACTTGCCACATCAATCAACCCTGAACAATAAAAAAGTCAAAACCAGGTACTAACAAGAAATGGTGCAAAAAAAATCAACTGAATTACGCGCACATCATACTAGCTTGATGGGAAAAGTGGAAATTTTAAAGCAGTTATTCACGCTTCTGTCATATTGGGGAATCAAACACGAAATAACTGAAACAGTTGATATACTCAACAATTTGTTAACAACATCAGATAGCTTGCTTAAACACAATAAAATACAATATGTCCAAATTTTTTTGGATAGTGCAACTGATATTTCAGATGAAATTGAAAAGCATCACATTGAAAACCATCAAGATCATCTTTTCACTTCAACTCAAACACTTTTTCGTAAAGCAGAAAAAATTGCATCTACATCTAAAAGCGACTTATTAAAAAATATCCAGAATATTCTGGATAAAAAAGAAAAGCCAACTGAACTGTCTGAATCAATAAGCTTTTACACTCAAGCAGTCGATTTAATCAACCAGCTTATAAAAAACAGGCAGGCCTCTTTTAAAAAAGTTATCAATCAACTTGATGGTCAGGAGGCACGTTCAAAAATTGAAGATGCACTAAATAGTCCTGAAAACCATAACAGTATTTGCAAGTCTATAAAGACCAGCAGTATTCCGCGCCTTATCAATAGTGTCATACAGCAAAGTGATAGCAACTTAATGCTCGCTGTATTTGGAGACAAACAGTTTATTGAAAAGTTTTTTACACAAATTCATGGGAAACCTGTGTCTTTTAAAATAGATGGCGAACAAGAAACTACTATTTTGTGGCGTTTAACACTCTCTAGAAATACTGTTATTTATATTTTAGGCCTCACTACCGATAAACTTTTAAAGCACTCTGAGCAAAAATGGTTTGAGCGACTAGGTGATTTTAATTCTGTATTAATTTCCCTAGAAAATCTTGAGCCGCTATCAGATCAATACAACATCGCCTTGATGACTATACTAAACCTAGCTCATCATGATGTTATTCATTTAATTGAACCGGCTTCAGACCCATTAAAAATTTACAAGCAGCAACATTTTCTATTTCAGCACTTAAAACATGTCCATTTTGGAGTTCAGAATGATGAACAAAAAATTTCAAACTGGATTATTCAAAGCATATTTCCTTATAATGGGGAGAAGTAGAATATCAAACCCTACGGATAGCTTCATATCGACTGTATAATACCCAGTCAGAGGCTATAAATATTTTTTCGTCAACCAAGCAATATAGAGTAAGTGGAGTTTCAAAATGGGAAAAGACTTAAATAAAGTTCTCGATAATTTTTTAAAAATAAATGGCGTTAATGCTGTTGCATTAGTGGGGCGTGATGGGTTTGTTATCGAAAGTGTCGCCTCTGATACTGTCGACATGGAAGCCTTGGGAGCAATGGTTGCAACAGCCATTGGTACATCAGAAAGCTTGGGAGGAGAATTTAACTTAGGTGGAATGACTCAATATTTAGCTGAGTTTGACCACGGAAAAGTTATTATCGCTACAATTGGTGATGATATTCTGGCACTATTTACTGATGCTACTGCCGTTATTGGCGGAGTACGTTTTGCCGTTAAGAGAGGTGTTGACGAACTACTAAATGCCATGTAAATAGATCACTAAACCCAGATGGAAACATCTGGGTTTAGGTAAATTACAACAGACCTGTATATTCAATAATTTTATAAGCTTAGAAAGGTTTGACGTACACCGCGAAAAGGAATACGTTAAGCTTCACAGGTTGCAGCTTCACTGTGTGCCGTTTGGCGCTTAGATTTTGCTTCTTCAAGCATTTTATCTATTTGTTGATCTTTTATACGCTTTAGAAGCATAGGATTCATTCCAACTTTAGATAGACCCGCCTGAGTACTACTCTCGACAACAAGCCCATAGCTCTCAGCAATTAAAGCAGAAATAGTGCCACTAATACGCAAAAACGCCCCAAACACCAAGTAAGCTCGATCCTTATCGTATGTTTCAACACAGTGAGCCAATACGACCTGCTGAACTCGGTTCATCATGCCCAGCATATAAATATTTTTAACGCTCCTCTTCACATGAAGCAGACCAACATACCATTGACGCTCCCAAAACTCATCTCGTTTTTTACCACTTACAATCGTGACAATCCAGTCCGCTAATGTTTTTTCAACTTTGGAGCGCTCTCCTTCCTTGAAAACTGCTTTCGTTTCATCCAGAACGTAGAGCGTATCATAGAAAACATCAATAATTTCGGGTGCCCATAAAGCAATCGTTTCCGCCTCTTCCTGCAGAATATTCCAATCATTTTCTTGATAATCAACCAGAGAAGAGATGGTAGAAAAAAGTTCAGTAACTTGACTCATAAGAAGTGCTCCTTGCTTTTAAAAACACATAAAAAAACTATACCCTAGAAAAACCGATTTATATCACAATTTCTAGCACGACCTCTTGACGCACTTGGCAAATTCGCATTCCAGATGGTCTTTCAATAATAGCAGTGTATGATATTTTGTTCAGAAAAATTAATAGTCTGAAGGAGCAATCACGAAATAACTCATGCAACTTATGGTGCCAGAATTTTATTCCTTCTCATAACTCGGCCGAATAACTTCATTAATTATCTTTAGCGCACGGATACTATTTTTCTCTGCCTCAACTTTACTGGAAGATTCGGTATAACAGCGAAATTCAGGTGCATTACCGGATGGACGCATATGAACAATATCATCACTATCAAATGTAATGCGTACACCATCGGTGTTATCTATGGATTTCACACGACCCATGAGCGCCCCAAAGTAGCGCTCAATCAGCACGGCACCTTGATCATTAATTTCAGCCACGAGCCGTTGCCCGATTTCACTCGGAAACTCTTTTATTAGACCACTTGCAGTAAAGCGACGCGGCAAATTATCCACTAATTTCGACACTGGAGTATCACTCTCCTTGGCCAAAACCAGCAAAGCCAGAATAGGAATCACCGCGTCGCGTGTGGGCAGTGCGGTTAAAATATGTTCTCCAATAGCAATATCACTTGCCGTTAAAAAACCACCGTTGGCCTCATAACCCACAACTGATTTTTTACCTTTATCAATGGCTGATAACATCGCTTCAATCACAAATGGAGAGCCAATTCTGGTGCGTATGGTTTCAGGAAAATAACCACTTTTTTCAAGCGCGGTATTACAACTGACCGGCGCAACCACTGAGTCTGCCTTCAGGAAACGAGCGGTTAAAATACCCATCACGTCACCACGAATAAGACTGCCCAACTCATCAACTACTAACGGACGATCAGAATCACCATCAGCGGATGCAAGCAGATCCGCCCCATGCTCTTTCACCCAGGCCGCGAGCTGCTCTGGATCAGAGACGGCTTCCGTATCGACAGGAATAAATTGATCCGACGGTGCAACGCGAATCACCTCCACTCCGAGCTTTTCCAAAATTTCAGGAATCACATCTCGACCGACAGTCGAATGCTGATAAAAAATAACCTTAAAGCCGTTTAAATAATCCTGAGGAAACAGAGAGACATAGCGCTCAACATAACGCCGCATTGCAACTGGATTCGCACCACCTAATGAGACCACACTTTCTGAAAACATTCCTGATTCATCAAAACAAGAAGTCTGCTCTTGATTCGCAATGATAGGGTGATAGCCCGTTATCTTCTGTTCATCTTTTTTGAGAATCTCCCCCCATGGCATATAAAATTTAATGCCGTTACGATCATCAGGAATATGACTGCCTGTCACCATAATCGAAGCCTTGCCATCCATCATCGCGTGATATGCGAGTGCAGGTGTTGGAATAAAGCCACAATAATCGACCTGCAAACCATCATCGGTGACCGCTTGAGCCACCGCCGTCATAATTCGCATCGTACTGTCTCTGCGATCCCCTGAAATTGAAATCCCTTTTATATCCGCTCGTTGCTTCAAGTGCTTAATAAATGCACGGGTATAAAGATAACATTCACGATCCGTCATCTCAGTGACCAAACCGCGTACACCACTGGTGCCAAACTTTAATGCCATGGTACTTCCTTAGAGAATTTCTAAAACTGATTCGGGCGGGCGACCAATCGCAGCCTTGCCATTATTAACAACAATCGGTCTCTCAATTAAAGTTGGATGTTTCACCATAAATTCAATCAAGGCATGATCATCCAGCTCTGAGTTACCTAAATTATTCTCTTTATAGACCGCCTCATTTTTACGCATCAACTCTTGAGGTGTCATACCCAACATATCCAGAATTTCTTTCAAAACCTCGGCACTCGGTGGTGTTTTCAAATATTCCACCACGACAGGGGTAATCTCCTTATCTTGTAATAACTGTAATGTCAGGCGCGATTTAGTACACCGTGGATTATGATAAATAGTTGTTGTCATTTAATAATTCCTCAATAGCATTTAATTTCGGCTGAACACGGCTACCTGGACACCAACACCACACGCAACGCATCCAGCTTTAAACTGGCCGTTTCAATATGCTGTTTCAGGTCAACCATTTTTTCCTTCAAATATTCGATCTCATCTTCACGAATATTGGGATTTACTTCTCTAAGCTGTTGCAGGCGCTGAATTTCTGAGCCGAGTGCTTGTTCTGCTTTCTCCCAAGCCGCCGCCTTAATTTCAGGCAGTGCCGTTTCTGCAATTTTTTCTGCATCTTTTACACGTTCAAGAACCACGTCTCGCTGGCTTTTCACAATCTGTTTAAGAGTTGTTTTTGCAATTTTTTTCTTTAACTTACGATCATTAATAGTTTGATGATCCAGTTCAGATGAGAGGTCAATTCCCGTATGATCCAGTAGCACTCGTACCGTTTCTGGTGGCAAATAACGGGTTAATTGCAGTGATTTAGGCGCAGGGCTTTCAACGACAAACAGCGTTTCTAACAATAAAGAGCTTTTCCCTTCAATTTCGCTGCCATCAATCACAAGAATGGCGGCATTGCCCCGCTCACCATTCACAATATGATCCATCGCATCCAGTACCATCGGATGTTCCCACGTCAAAAATTGAGTATCTTCACGCGAAAGTGCCGTTTGGCGATGGTAAGTCACCGTCGTCCCTTCTTCGAACAATCCGGCAAGCCCTGAAATGTGCATGTGATTGCCATGGCGCACCACATAACATTGCGCCGACTGGTTTTCTGTCTCAATACCAAACTGATCAAACGCACGTTCCATATAGCTTTGTAACGCCAGTGATTCAGCCGACAAATTGATTTCATCCAGCAGTTCACCTGCCTGCTGTGAGCGGCACGAACTCAGCTCAAGCAGATGATCGCGACCCTTTTGCAACGCTTCATTCAAAGTTTGATGTGTGTGTGATGTCTCTTGCAATAGTGCCGCTGTTTTTGTTTCATCCAGAGATAAAAGTGCATCCACCAACACTTCCTGCATCTGCTCAAATACGGCATGACCTGCCGGACAAGTGTGAGTAAATGCACTTAAACCCTGTTCATACCATTCAAACAAAATCGCTTGAGCGGTATCCTCAAAATAGGGAACATGAATCTGAATTGTGGATGTTTGACCGATACGATCAAGCCGCCCGATGCGCTGCTCAAGCAGGTCTGGGTTCAACGGCAAGTCAAACAAAACCAGGTGATGGGCAAACTGAAAATTACGCCCTTCACTGCCAATTTCAGAACAGAGTAGAATTTGAGCGCCCTCTTCCATATCTGCAAAATAGGCTCCCGCCCGATCTCGCTGAACGATGCTCATGCCTTCATGAAACACCGCGACACGTTGGCCACTTTTATGGCGCAGCGCCTCTTCCAGCTCCAATACTGTTTGTGGTTGTGCACAGATTAACAATATTTTTTCGCCTGAAAACTCTTCTAACTTTTCACATAACCAATCAACACGTGGATCGAATGCCCACCATTTTTTGGGCACCACATTAAATTGGTGCAACATTTCAGGATGCAACCGAACCATGACCGACTCATCATTCGCCGCATCATGATAGGCTTCAGGCAAATTCAGCGGATAACCGTGAACAACACGCTCGGGAAAACCCGCGACTGTTTTGCGCGTATTGCGAAACAGAACGCGCCCCGTTCCATGGCGATCCAGTAATGCATCTAATAATTGCTGACGCGCTTGTTGCTGTGACTCATCTTCAGTTCTCTTTTCACTGAGCAGCTCAATGGAATCGCTATAAGTCTCGCCCAGTTTTTCTAACAAAACCACTTTCGCAGCTGCAGACAGTGGCTCATCCGCCACCAATGCATCGGCAACCTCCGCTACAGGCGCATATTCAGCTTCTTCTTTAATGAACTGTTCCAGTGAATAAAAACGACTCGGATCAAGCAATCGCAAGCGAGCAAAATGGCTGGCCACACCGAGCTGCTCAGGTGTCGCAGTGAGCAATAAAATCGCTTTGGTCTCTTGAGAAAGCTCATCAATTAACTGATATTCATCACTGACCTTCTCTTCTGACCAACCCAGATGATGTGCCTCATCAACAATCAGCATATCCCATTCACCGTCCAACACCTGCTCACGGCGCTGCGGTGAATCAAGCAAAAAAGGCAAGCTGCACAATACCAATTGTTCATCCATAAAAGGATTGTCATCACTATCATTTGACTCACAACGCTCTTCATCAAACAGACTGAACGAGAGATTAAAGCGTCGTAACATCTCAACCAGCCACTGGAAACAGAGTGACTCGGGCACGATAATCAAAGCACGATTAATACGACCTGTTTGCAGTTGATGATGCAAAATCATGCCCGCTTCAATGGTTTTACCCAGCCCAACTTCATCAGCCAGTAAAACGCGCGGTGCATACCGAGTTGCGACCTCATGGGCAATATAAATTTGATGTGGAATCAGCGCCGCACGTGCGCCACAAAGCCCATGTACTTCGGATACAGCCTGCTTCGCCCGAAGCCGCAGTGTGTCATACCGCATTTTAAAGCGTTTACTGGAGTCAATTTGCCCTGTAAACAAGCGCTCTTGTGGTTTGCTAAATTGAATGTGATCAGAGAGTGCAACTTCAGGCAAACGGCACGACTGGCCATCTTCTCGCACTCCAACATAGGTGAGAATATGCTCAGTTTCTTCGACTGAAGTGATGTTCAAAGGCCAACCTTCACAGCTTTCAACCGTATCACCGACCGCAAAGCGCACTCGTGTGAGTGGTGCATTATCAATGGCATAACAACGCTGCTCATCACTGGCTCGAAACAGCACCGTCACCATTCGATGATCCACCGCAATAACCGTTCCTAACCCTAACTCAGCTTCTGTCTCACTTACCCAACGCTGATTTGCAACAAACTGCTCCATTGAATCTCCACTGTTACGAATATTTTGAATTTCTCTATCATACGATTTTTAGATAAAGGATAGAATTAATAATTGCTGACAATTGGAAAAATCAGGAACGTACATGGAATAACTGGTATTGTTAATTAACGCATAACCCAGTAGCAGTAGTCTAAAACAGCACTTCCCAGAGGCAAAAACACCCACCGCACCTGCTTTTATGTAATAATAGAGTTAAACTCCATTATTACATAAAAATATGATAACTCGAAAAATCCTCAGTGAACTAAAAGTACTTCTTAGTGAGTACCCGATTGTGACGATACTGGGCCCAAGGCAGTCTGGTAAAACAACCTTGGTTAGGGACATATTAACAGGCTACCAATATTCAAATTTGGAAGATCCTGAAATACGCCAGTTTGCAGCCGATGATCCGAAGGCCTATTTGGCTCAATTTAAATCCAGGGTCATTATTGACGAAATTCAAAGAGTTCCTGAGCTTTTAAGCTACTTGCAGGTTTTGGTGGATAACGAAAAAGTGAATGGCCGATTCATTCTTACGGGGTCACATCAGCTGAAATTGCAAGAGTCGATCACTCAATCACTGGCTGGAAGAACAGCAATATTAACCTTATTACCGCTCTCTATTTCAGAGCTTTTAAGCTCTGGTTTTAATTCAGATAGCTTTGAAGGGTATTGTTATAAAGGGTTTCTTCCAAGAGTTTATGATCAAGATATCAGGCCGAAAACGGTTCACTCCAACTATTATCAAACCTATGTAGAAAGAGATGTCAGGCAATTAATTAACCTGAAAAATCTATCTCTCTTTGAGAAATTTCTAAAGCTGATTGCAGGGCGAGTGGGACAGATTTTCGATGCGAGTTCTATTGCTAACGAAGTCGGTGTTGATTCAAAGACGATCAGCCACTGGCTCTCAATCCTGGAAGCTTCTTTTATTCTCTTTAAGCTACCCGCCTACTTTGAGAACTTTGGTAAGCGTGTCATTAAGTCACCAAAATATTATTTTATGGATGTAGGGCTTCTGACATTTATGTTAGGCATCAAAAAAAAGGAGCAAATTAGCCGAGATCCTCTTATTGGCAATATTTTCGAGAACCTTGTAGTTCTTGAGTGCTTTAAAGAACGATACAACCAAGGGAAGCTTGCCAACCTCTATTATTTTAGAGACAGCAATGGGAATGAGGTTGACCTAGTCTTTCAAAATGGTCGAGAGCTTATTGCCATCGAAATAAAATCCGCAGTAACGTATTCAAAAGATCAGCTTAAAGGGCTCAAAAAATTTTCAGAAATATCTAATAAATGTTCAAAGAGTTATCTTGTCTATAACGGCGAAGATATTAATTTGAGCGACAATACATCACTCATTAATTTTAGGAATATTTTTAGAGTGTTTGAGTTGTAAAAGTAACAACCCAATTGCTTGCATCATTAGTTAAGAATGTGATGACACCCAGGCCCTCTGATCATACTTCTTCCACCTGTATGAGGGCTCACTTCTATTTGAGTACTAATTCGCTCTTTAAGCGTTGTCACATGAGAAATCACACCAATCAGTTTGCCTTCTTGTTGCAGTCCGGCAAGTGTTTCCAGAGCGCTATCCAGTGCCTCTTCATCTAAAGTACCAAAACCTTCATCCAGAAATAGTGAATCAACGCGGACGTTTTTACTGGCCATATTTGACAAACCCAACGCCAAAGAGAGGCTCACGACAAAGCTTTCACCCCCCGACAGATTTTTGGTCGAACGAATTTCACCGGCTTGATAGTTATCAATGACATTCAGCTCAAGCGGCTGCGCGCTGTCTCTGATCAGAAGATAGCGATCCGTCATTTTTTGTAACTGCCGGTTCGCATGTCCTACCATCATTTCAAATGTTAAACCCTGAGCAAAATTACGATATTTTTTCCCATCAGCAGAGCCGATCAATTCATGCAACATATCCCAGCGTGAACATTCAATTTTTTGTGCATCAATGGCTTGGGTACGTGTCTGCTGCTGGCTTCTCAAATTCTCATTTTCATTCAACTTATGGAGAATTCCATCCAGCACTTTGCGAAGTTCATTCAAAGCGTTGCTCAAGCTCTCCAGCTTTTCTACAAGCAATTCTCGGGGTTGATCCGTCATATGTTTTTTTCGTTCTATCTTTAGCAGTGCTATTTTATCTTGCAGCCTTGCATTCAACTCTGTTTGTTCAGTTTTTAATCGCTGAGCCTGGTGCATCAAATTTTTACGCTCATCTTCTGGCAAGAGAGCCGCCAGGTAACGCTCTTCATCAATAAAGCCAAACTTGCTCAACCGAGCTAGAAATTTCGGCTCATCATTTTTTAATGTTTCTGATCTTGCAATAATTTTTCGATCGACCACATCAATATTACTTCTCAGTTCACCCAGCTTTTGAGTTGCAGAGTTATAAATATGATGTGAATCCTCCAGATTTTTTTCACACTTTTCGACGGCTGATAGCAGACTGTGCTCTTCAATATCTGAATTTTTATCTCCAAAAATCATTTGCCGCTGGTGATTTAAAGAGTCTCGTGCATGAATCAAAATGGAGCGTTCATCTAACTGTTTTTCAAGCTCGGTTTCACTCTTTTTAATTTGCTCAGTTTGGTGCTGAGTCTTGAGCTCCAAAGATGAAATAAACTTTTCAAGCTCGACCTTTTCCTGTCGCCGTTCCTGCCACTGAACACGGCGTGATGTTAAGTCACCCAATATATCGCCCGCCAGGCTTTTAATTCCATACGGCAACAGATCATGCAAAGTATCTTGCTCTGCTTTCTTTAGCTGTTCGACAAGAATTTCCAGCTCTTTTTCTATTCGATCAACTTCTTGTTTATGGGTACCTTTTTTATGGGCGGCGCTTCGAGTCTCTATATCCAGTTGTGTTACAGCATCTTTTGCTGATTCCATTGCATCACGCAATGTAGAAATTTCTTTTTCGTACGCTTCGGCGGTCTGCACAATTTTTTCTGTGCTTTCCAGATCTTCATTATTTTCCTGTTTAATTTTTAAGTTATTTTCTGCTGTAAAAGGGTGTTCTTCTGCCCCACATAATGGACATAATTCACCATCTCGAAGTTGATCTCTGGCTTCTTCAAAACCTTTTTTAACCTGCAGTTCAGAGAGTGCATTTCGCCAATACATAATCTCTCTACCTGCCAAAACCCTCTTAAATTCAACTTGTTTTCCAGCAAAAACACTCGTTTCGGCATCAAACCTCTTTTTATGGGATTCAAGTCGAGTTGACTGTTCACGCCACACTTGAAGTGTATCTCTTCTATTTGCCTTGGCGACATCTAACCCATTAAGCTTGTCACGATGTTTTTCTTCAAGCTCATAAAGTCTGTCGAACTGCTTTTCTATTCCAGCGAGATGTGCAATCAATCTTTCATCGGCTTTACTTTTACTGAGAGTTTCCAAAACTTTTTCAAGTGCTGAGTTTTTTAATTTGAAATCTTCGCGATCCTTTTGATGGCTGCCACAAACAGCTCTAAGAGACTCCTGCGTCTGTGCAATACTCTTCTCTACTGTTTTAATGGGCTCTGCTTTTTCACTGAGTTTAGAGTCTAAATCCCTAACTTTACGAATTGTCAGAAGCCCTTTTTTTTGTGCCTCTTTTTTCTGTATCAAATTTTCATGTGCGTGTTTCCATGAGTTTTCATACTGTTGAACCTCTTCCTCGTATTTCGGAAGTTTTGACTGGTATTCCTTCAGGTTATTTTGATCCGTTTTTTGTTCACCACGCAGTGAAGTCAGACGGCTGTATTCACCCGCCAGCTCCATCGTTTTATTAGCACATTCAAGCCGCTCAAGCTCGGGTTTAAATTCATCCACTCGAACAAGCAGGTTCTGCTTTTTTTCTTCAAGTATCTCCTGTTCTTTTTCAAGGCGCTCAATACTGGTAAGCCAGGTAATTTCTCGATTTTTTTGCTCAACTTGCTGGCTTAGATCAGCTTCCTGAGGCTCCTGTTGCTTCAAGCTCTCCCTCAGATCCCTCTCATCTTCTTCACTCAGAAGTTGCATTCCATCCAGCTCGGCTTGAAGAATGTTCAGTTTATTTTTTTCATCGGTACGGCGCTCATGAACAGACATTGAAATCTGACTATAAATCTCTGTACCAGTAATCTGTTCCAAAATGGGCGCACGATCATCAGGTGCGGCTTGCAGAAATGCGGAAAAACCACCTTGTGCCAATAACATCGAGCGAGTAAAACGGTCGAAATCCATTCCTGTCGCGGTTTCAATTTTTTCAGCCACACCCCGAAGTTTTGATTCGATAATTTTCCCCGAATCCGCATCGGCTATCTCATGTTTCGGTGACTGCAACTCACCGCCCGCTTTTTTGCGTGCACGATGCTGCCCCCAGTGACAACGATATCGCCCCGACTGAGTTTCAAAAGTGACTTCGGCAAAGCACTCGCCCGTTTGCCGTGACATGATTCCATTGACACTTTTGGTGATTTTATCCAGACGCGGCGTTCGGCCATAAAGTGCCAGACAAATCGCATCGAGAATGGTTGTTTTACCCGCACCCGTCGGCCCCGTAATGGCAAATATTCCATCCGAGACATAAGCGGGATGTGTTAAATCAATCGCCCACTCACCCACCAGTGAGTTCAGGTTTTTAAAACGTATCTGGAGAATTTTCATGAGTCACCGTTGCACTATCCGACAAACGCACCATACCCCATATTAGGTGCCACAAAATGTTTGATAAGAAGCAAAACTTTCAGGTGCAGGCTCTGCATATTCGCTTAAATTTTCCTGTTTTTCAAAAGGATTTGTGAGAACCGTCATCAATTTTTCAAACGGTGCATAATTGGACTCTTTTTCAGCGGCATACAGGGCTTCTTCAACCTTGTGATTGCGTGGAATATAGAGCGGATTCACTGCATTCATGGAGGCGATGCGCTGCTCGGGTTCTACCGATTCACGCGCCAAGCGTTCAGCCCAGCGTGTATGCCATTGATCAAATTTTCCCGGGGTATCAAATAGTTTTCGTGCCACATCTGTTTTACCTCGAACTGCATCAGCAAGCCCTCGAAACAACAGAGTAAAGTCTACATTCTGCCCTTCCATCGCAAGGTGAAGATCATGAGCAAGCGTAAAATCACCTTCTTCTATGGTCGTCAATCCGAGCTTGGTGCGCACACCAGTGAGCCAATATTTTTGGTAGTGGCGGGAAAAAGCATTGACTTCATGAGACGCAAGTTTGACAGCCTCCTCTTTATCGCCTGCAATCAAAGGCAGTAAGGTTTCAGCAAATCGAGCCAAATTCCACTGTGCAATATTGGGTTGATTGCTATAAGAATAGCGGCCATGTTTATCAATAGAGCTGAATACTGTCGCGGGGTCATACTGATCGAGAAACGCACACGGCCCGTAGTCAATGGTTTCGCCAGAGAGTGTCATGTTATCGGTATTCATCACCCCATGCACAAAACCCACCAGCATCCACTTCGCTATCAAAGCCGCTTGCCTATCGCATACCGTGCGCAGTAAGCCAAGATAAGGGTTTTGGTCTTCCACAAGTTCATGAAAGTGGCGCTCGATTGTATAGTCTGCAAGCTGCTTTGCCTTGTCGGTTTCATTACGATTTGCAAAAAATTGAAATGTACCTACACGCAGATGGCTTGCCGCAATACGTGTCAACACAGCTCCAGGAAGCAGCTCTTTACGCATGATTTTTTCACCCGTAATAACCACCGCCAAAGCGCGCGTTGTCGGTACATTAAGCGCATGCATAGCTTCACCCATAATGTATTCACGCAGCACGGGCCCCAGCACGGCCTTGCCATCTCCACCGCGTGAAAATGGTGTCGGGCCAGAGCCTTTGAGGTGGATGTCGTATCGCTCACCATTTCGATTGATGATTTCCCCTAGTAGCAAGGCTCGTCCATCTCCCAATTGGGGGCTAAAGCTGCCAAACTGATGACCTGCATACACTTGTGCTAACGGAGCTGCGCCCGTGGGTGAAACACTTCCCGAAAATATGCTTGCGACTTCCTCTGCTTGCAAATGATCAAGCTCAAACCCCAACGCTTCTGCCAATAAGTGATTCAATTTTAACAGGGCGGGCGTGGGTACTTTATCTCCCTGGTGTGAAACATAAAACCCCTCTAATTGTTTAGCATAGCTATTGTCAAACTTCAAACCAATATCAATCGCTGCATTAGGCATTTTAGTTTTTTCCATTTTTTATATCAACTCAACTCCAAAAAAACAAGCCTAAGTTTTTAAAGCGTATCTCGAGAATCTTCGTAAAGAGAAGTCACTGTTTCTTGATAGGAAAGCAACAATTCCGAGCGCTGTTCATCAGGTACGTCATGCGCATCCAGGCAGCGTTTAAAGACATCATTCACATTCAAGTCATCCAGTGTTTCATTATCATCAATTCGACTGAGAACACGATTGACCAGGCGATTACTCTTCACACGAAGTATCTCCATCTCAGTTTCAGCCATCGCAGCATCCAGACGTTCACGTAAGTCAGCAATGACCTCTTCACCCTCATAAGTCACTTCCAACCAAGCTTGGCTCTGCTTATCCGATAATATTTGAATCTGAGCTGAAATTTCATCCCAACTGCCTTTGATACGCTCAAGCTTTTGGAAGAGTGGCACTTTAACTAATGATACGGTTGCCTTTCTGCCTGAAAACTCAATCAGACAGACACTCTTTTCCTGCTTGGCTTCACCAAACCCCATCGGCAATGGTGATCCGCTATAACGTTTGACTTCAGAGCCTCCCACCTTTTGTGGAACATGAAGATGCCCTAATGCGAGATAGTCAATGAACGGTGGAAAAATTGCGGGCGTAACATGCGCCAATGATCCGACATACAGTTCGCGAACACCATCGCCCTCGGTCGTTTTTCCACCTGCGGTAAAAAGATGCCCCATCGCGATAATCGGAATTTCGCTCTCCAGTGCCTTGCGCTGATTCTCGGCCAATTCACACACCTCACCATAGTGAGTGCGAATGCCTTCAATCAGTTTACGTTCTTTATCATCAATACTTTCACCCGCCTCACTCACACGAATATCACGATCCCGCAAATAAGGCACAGCACAGATAATAAGCTCGGGTGAGCCATCACTATTTTCTAATAACAAGATTTCATCTTCAGGATTTTCAGAAGCCAAACCGACGACATGAACATCAAGTGCACGCAGCAGCTCCTTCGGTGCATTCAAGAATGAAGGTGAGTCGTGGTTTCCAGCAATCACGATGATATGACGACATGATGAAGCCGCGACGCGACACAAAAATTGATAATAGAGTGTCTGCGCCCAGTTACTTGGCGTGCTTGTATCAAAGACATCACCCGCAACCAGCAGTGCGTCCACCTGCTGCTGATTGATTGTCTCGACTAACCAGTCGAGAAATGCAGAGAACTCATCGTATCGTTTACGGCCATAAAGCGACCGGCCAAGATGCCAGTCCGAGGTATGGAGAATTTTCATATTTGCCATTATTTTTCAGCCCATATTAGCCGTGCCATAAAATAATAGCATGTGCGATCCAATTTTTATTAACTCAAGCTAAATTTCCATATTTTTATAGGTTGGCAGTGGGCTTGCAAACCCCACAACATTGGTTCCGCAAATTCATCCCTGCCTACGGTGTACTGCTATTTGTTAACTTAAATGGAATTGATCGACAGACTTCATGGTGAATGGAATGAATTCAATCCTTCTCGCTCTATCAGTGAGTGGCTGTGTTATTATTTTTCAGTCCATGATTACAATTGACAAAGTATTTCCACAGGCCTATAAATAGAGGCGATGTCTTTTGGAAGTGGCTAAATTCTGATTGTGACATTCAATGGAATGAGCAAGAACTTTATACATTTTGAAAAATCAGTCTGGGTCATCTTGCTATCTACTCCTGAGGTGAAATAGGCTTTTAGTAACAATTCAAAGCAGCATCACTGAAGAGTCATTCCATGAAAAATCTCAAAAAGATCAAAGTTTCAGACCTCAAATTACACCGTGCACTCATGCTCATAATAACCGTACTGCTCCTAAGTGGTTGCGGAGGGCAAGCCAGTCAAGATGAAGTCTCACACGCCAACGACAAACTTTCAGCACCGCTTCCCAAAGC
>JAKITI010000022.1 GCA_021648145.1 Gammaproteobacteria bacterium | reverse complement strand
AAATTACTTTATCTTGCTTCAAAATTTTAAAGAGCCAGAACAATATTCAAACCAACTAAACAAATAGCCTTGTCCTAAAAGAGATGCGCATTCTACACCACCTCACACTTTCGTCAACCTCTTTTTTAATCTTTCTTCATTTAACACTAAAATTTTTCTATTGCGCACAAAAAAACCGAGCACAAGGCTCGGCTTTTTATCAGTAATTAAATTACCGAAGACTTAGAAAGTTGCGATGAACTCAGCACCTAAACTATCTGTTTTAGTACCTGCTGCATCATTATTTTTCCATTCAAGAGAAATAAGAAGATTCTCAGCCGCTTGATAAGAACCATATAAAGTGGTTACTTTATCTCCACCAAGAACTGCTACACAAGTCGCACCATTCGCTGCATCATCACAAGCACCATAACGAACTTTAGCTCCGAAGTTATTACCGAAGTCATAACCTGCCCAAACATCATAAACAGAATCAAGAACTTCATCAGGAACCAAATAATCAAAGCCTATAGTAGCACCTTGAATTGCATAAGATGCATTGATATCAAGTACGTTTTCAACACCACTCGCCTGAGTCACATAACCCAGCTCAAGATCCAAACCTGCAACTGGAGAGCTGTTAATTACAAGCGCAATCGAATTTTCTTCATCGACGTGCTGAATATCATTCAAAACGGCACCAGTTACAGTAACCACACCCAAGTTCGCTGCAACAGCAACACCAGCAATGTTGTTACCACTCAAAACAGTCTGATTATCAAGCGCTTTATAAACCATGCTGCTAGATGTCATATTTTTATCTGGCGCATCTTCAGCTTCTTGTCCAATAGGGTTATTAAACACACCACCGATAAATGTAACGGTATCAGTCAAACCCCAAGCAAAAAAAGCCTGCTCAATCGCAGCACCCGATGAACCACCAGGACTCAAAGACAAATCAACATCAACGCGCGCAGTTACCGCACCAACAGTCTTAATGAAATCAACTTCACCGTTAGCACCGAATTTACCTTCACTTGCATTTTTACCAGTAAGAGTATGGTCATCAGCAGAAACAACACCAGTATTATCAGCAGCCTCATCAGTGATACTCAAAGTAATATCAGCAAAACCACTTACAGTAGCACTATCCGCTTGAACAGCCATAGGAGCTGCGAATGCAGCAGAAACTGCAAGAGCAATTAATTTTTTATTCATGATCCAAATCCCTCAATTAAACACATTCAAACAACTTAAAGACTAGAAGAGTCTAGTGGTATTTAAACCCCATTTTTGTAAAAATGCAACACTTATTTTCAAAAAAACCACAGGCAGACAGGTTTGTTGCAAAAAAGCAACAACGAAAACAAACACTCAATACATCAATAGTGCCGCCGCCACACCTCGCCCATCTTGCACCAATATATTATAGGTGCGACATGCCGCAGCTGTCCCCATAAACTCCACACCTATACCCGCATTAGTCAATGGTGCAATCACTTCAGCGTCAGGAATATGGCACGCCTCTCCGGTACCAAGCAGCACAAGCTCCGGCTTCAATTCAACCAAGCGACCCAGATGCTCGGATTGCAATTCACCCATACATTGTGGCGACCAGTCATCAATAATCTGGCCAGACAAAAGAATCACACTACGCTCAAACTTTATTACCATATCCTCTGGCGAACGGACTTCGCCCTTAATTTTGGATTGAGGTAAACCCACCACCAAACCTTCTTTGGAATAACGACGAATGAAATATACATCACCATCAATTTCACGATTAAACTGCATCACAAACCTTTAACTACATGTTAATTGAAACAAGTGATAATATAGCGAACTTTTGAAAGCCATCAAACTAATATTAATAAAACAGCATGATTTAGGAAGCGGGTTACTAACTTGAAAGACGAATTTTCCAGAATAAAACGACTCCCTCCTTATGTTTTCAACATCGTTAATGACTTGAAAGCAAAAGCGCGCGCGCGCGGTGAGGATATTATTGATTTTGGCATGGGCAACCCTGACCAGCCAACACCCAAACATATCGTCGACAAACTCACTGAGAGCGCACAGAACAATACAACGCACCGTTACTCAGTCTCCAAAGGCATCCCAAGATTGCGTAAAGCGATCTGTAATTGGTATGAACGCCGCTACGACGTTGAACTGGACTCAGAAACTGAAGCCATTGTTACCATCGGCTCCAAAGAGGGGTTGGCTCACCTTTCCCTAGCAACAACGGGGCCAGGTGATGTTGTTCTTGTCCCCAACCCTTCATATCCGATTCACCCTTATGGCTTCATTATTTCAGGTGCGGACGTACGCCATGTTGCGTTAACACCAGACAACGATTTTTTCACCGAGCTTGTAAAAGCTATAAAGGACTCTTGGCCGCGCCCTAAAATGCTGGTGCTCAATTTTCCCAGCAATCCAACCACACAATGTGTTGATCTGGAGTTTTTTGAGAAAGTAGTTGCCATCGCCAAAGAGAACAATATCTGGGTGATTCATGATCTGGCATATGCGGATATTGTTTTTGATGGCTATGTCGCACCATCAATTTTACAGGTGCCTGGTGCCAAAGATATTGCCGTCGAGTTTTTTACACTCTCCAAAAGCTATAACATGCCAGGCTGGCGCGTTGGCTTTATGTGTGGCAACCCAACCTTGGTCGGTGCATTAGCACGCATGAAGTCTTATCTGGATTACGGTATGTTTACCCCGATTCAAGTGGCCGCAATTAGCGCACTTGAAGGGCCGCAAGAGTGCGTTCAAGAAATTGCTGAACTCTATCGTGCACGCCGCGATGTTTTATGTGATGGTTTGAATCAGGCTGGCTGGGCCGTTGAAAAACCCAAAGCCACCATGTTCGTCTGGGCACTCATTCCTGAGCAGTATCAAGATATGGGCTCACTCGAGTTCACTAAAAAATTACTTAGCGATGCCAAAGTGGCTGTTTCACCTGGCATTGGCTTTGGCGATTATGGTGACAAATTCGTACGCTTTGGCCTGATTGAAAATGCACATCGCACACGGCAAGCAATTCGAGGCATTAAGGAAATGATTCGCAACGATAACAAAGCGGCAAAAACCGCAGGAGACAAACCTTGAAACCGGTAAAAATTGGCCTGTTAGGCATGGGCACTGTAGGCGGCGGAACTGTCACAGTATTGACTCGCAATAACAATGAAATCACGCGCCGTGCAGGCCGTGGCATTATTGTCACTCACGCTCTTGTGCGTGATATTAACCGTGCTCGTCCTGACAGCACAACAGATGTGATTTTAACCACTGATCCATTTGAAGTAGTCAACAATCCTGATCTGGATATTATTGTTGAGCTCATCGGAGGTTATGATCTCGCGCGTGAACTGGTATTAAAAGCCATTGAAAATGGCAAACATGTTGTGACGGCCAACAAGGCATTGATCGCCGTTCATGGCAATGAAATTTTTGCGGCGGCTCAAAAGAAAGGTGTAACTGTTGCATTTGAAGCCGCTGTGGCTGGCGGCATTCCTATTATTAAAGCGGTACGCGAAGGCTTGGCGGGAAACAGCATTGAATGGATGGCTGGCATCATTAATGGTACAGGCAATTTCATTCTGACTGAAATGCGCGATAATGGCAGTGATTTTTCTGATGTTCTAGCAGAAGCTCAACGCTTGGGTTATGCCGAAGCGGATCCAACATTTGATGTAGAAGGTATTGATGCTGCACACAAATTAACCATTCTTGCTTCTATCGCTTTTGGTATTCCGTTGCAATTTGATAAAGCTTATACGGAAGGCATCAGCAAAATTACGGGTGACGATGTCAATTATGCTGAAGAGCTAGGCTATCGCATCAAGCACCTTGGAGTGACTCGTCGCACTGAAGAGGGCATTGAGCTGCGTGTGCATCCAACGCTGATCCCTCATAAACGATTAATTGCTAATGTCGACGGCGTTATGAATGCAGTATTAGTGCAAGGTGACGCTGTGGGCCCAACACTTTATTATGGTGCAGGTGCAGGCGCAGAAGCCACAGCTTCTGCTGTGGTTGCAGATCTGGTTGATATTGTGCGTGCATTAACGACTGACCCTGAAAATCGTGTTCCCCACTTAGCTTTTCAACCTGATGCTCTGTCTGACTTACCCATTCTGCCTATGGAATCAATAGAGACCGCATACTATTTAAGGATGCAAGCCACCGACCAACCTGGCGTGCTGGCTGACATCACACGCATTTTAGGTGATCTGGGAATTAGTATTGAAGCCATTTTACAGAAAGAGCTTACTAATAATGTTATTTCGCATGTCCCTATTATTATGCTCACACATCGCGTACGTGAAAAACAGATGAATGATGCACTCAAGAAAATTGAAGCATTGATGAGTATCAGTGGACAAGTCACACGTATCCGCCTTGAACAGCTCAGTTAATATAAATTCCAGGAGAATCAACCATGCCATTCAGACCTCGTTACACTGGCCTTATTGATAAATATCGTGACCGCTTACCCATTCATGATGACACACGAATTATTAGCCTGGGCGAAGGAAACACACCGCTCATACGCTTGCACAATATTCCTAAACTGCTTGGCAAAGATGTTGATATTTGCATCAAATATGAAGGTTTAAACCCGACAGGTTCATTCAAAGACCGCGGCATGACCATGGCGGTGACTAAAGCGGTGGAGGATGGCAGCCAGGCGATTATCTGCGCTTCAACCGGAAATACATCTGCATCAGCGGCCGCTTATGCAGCACGCGCTGGCATTACTGCATACGTGCTAATCCCTGATGGAAAAATTGCACTCGGAAAATTAGCCCAGGCAATGATGTACGGTGCAGTCATTATTCAAATCAAAGGTAACTTTGATGCCGGCATGCAGTTAGTTAAAGATGTCGCCAATGAAGCACCCGTCACCATTGTAAATTCTATTAATCCATTTCGAATTCAAGGCCAGAAAACAGCTGCTTTTGAAATCATTGAAGAGCTGGAATGCGCGCCTGATTTTCACTGCCTGCCCGTTGGAAATGCAGGGAATATCACAGCTCATTGGATGGGTTACAGTGAATACAAAGAGCACGGCATCGTTAATACCTGCCCACGCATGGTCGGCTATCAAGCCGCTGGCTCCGCCCCCTTCATGCGCGGCGGCCCTGTTGCAGATCCTGAAACCGTTGCAACGGCCATCCGCATTGGCCACCCACAAAGCTGGGACAAAGCATGGGAGGCACAAAAAGCATCCAATGGCTGGTTTGATGAGTGCAGCGATGACGAGATTCTATCTGCCCAAAAACTTTTGGCACTCAAAGAAGGTATTTTTTGTGAGCCTGCCTCAGCGACTTCATTGGCGGGTGCGATGCGTGATATTAAAAGCGGAAAAATCTCGGAAGGCAGCAAAATTGTCTGCACCCTGACCGGTCATGGTTTGAAAGATCCTGATACGGCAATTGAGCAAAGCAAAACACCGCTCATCACAATTGATGCGACTCTGGATTCGGTGAAACATGCCATTTTAGATAATATGGCAAAGTCATAATTACCATGCCTATCTCTCCTCAAGAAGCTCACGCTGTGTATCAAGACGCAGATTGCCTGTTTTCACAAAAACAGGTCAACAGTGCGCTTGATCAAATGGCGGATGCTATTTCAGCTCAACTATGCGATAAAAATCCACTAGTGATCTGTGTAATGAATGGTGGACTGATTGTCACAGGCGCGCTACTGCAACGCCTCGACTTTCCACTGCAGATTGATTATTTGCATGCCACGCGCTATCGCGACAATATACATGGCAGTGACATTGAGTGGCGCGTTAAACCCAGCCACACACTTAAAGACCGCACCCTTCTATTGATTGACGATATTCTTGATGAAGGTCACACGTTGGCCGCTGTTGTCGAAGCTTGCCAGCAAGCGGGAGCAAAGAACATCCATACAGCAGTTCTATTAGAAAAGCGCCATGACCGTAAGCATGGCATTAACGCAACTTTTTGTGGTCTGGAAGTCGAAGATCGTTATGTCTTTGGTTATGGCATGGATTACAAAGGTTATTTACGCAACGCACCTGGTATTTTTGCAGTGAAAAATTATGTCTGAATTAGCAATTATTGGCGGTACAGGGCTCACAAAGCTCAGTAATCTGGAGATTATTCGCCATGAGATGGTCAATACACCTTTTGGTGAACCCTCTGCTCCGTTTGTTCATGGTCGCTTGTGTGATAAAGATGTGGTTTTTTTAGCACGACACGGCAGTGGCCATACTATTCCACCTCACAAGATCAACTACCGCGCCAACCTGTGGGCACTTCAAGAAATTGGTGTAAAACAGATTATTGCCGTGGCTGCTGTTGGCGGCATCAGTAATCATGCAACTCCCGGCAGAATTATTATTCCTGACCAAATTATTGATTACACCTATTCACGTAACCACACCTTCTTTGAAGATCAACTTTCACATGTAACACACATTGACTTCACTCACCCTTACAACACCGCACTGCGTCGTTTACTCATTCAAGAGTGCGAAACGCTTGGTAATAATGCGTACCTTGATGGTGTTTACGCTGCAACCCAAGGCCCTCGCCTGGAAACTGCTGCGGAAATAAAACGCCTGGAAAATGATGGCTGCACTATTGTCGGTATGACGGGAATGCCAGAAGCCGCACTCGCTCGAGAGCTTGAGCTGAAATATGCCGCGTGTACCGTTGTTGCGAATCCAGCAGCAGGCAAAGGTGATGAAAATATATCCATGGCTGATATCGAACGAGTGCTGCTTACAGGAATGGAAGATGTTCGAAAATTATTAGAGCGAGTTATTCCTATCGTTTAAATTTAGCAACTCAATTAAAAGCCTGTATTCAGGAAGTAATAATTATTATGAAAATTGAAAAAGAACTTTATGCTGGCAAAGCCAAGTCCGTATTCACGACGGATGACCCGGATTTACTGGTACTGAACTTTCGTGATGACACCTCTGCTTTTGATGGCGAAAAAATAGAGAGCCTTTCTCGAAAAGGTGCTGTCAACAATCAGTTGACTGCCTTTATTATGCAAAATCTCGAAGAGGCAGGCATCAAAACTCATCATGAAAAACTACTTTCAGCTAATAAATCGGTTGTTAAAAACCTTGAAATGTTTCCAATTGAGTGTGTCGTGCGCAATATTGCTGCGGGCAGTATTTGCAAGCGCCTGGGTGTGAAAGAGGGTTTGACACTCACCCCCCCTACATTTGAATTTTTTCTTAAAAATGATGCACTGCATGACCCGATGATCAATGAGTACCACATTCGTTCATTTGGCTGGGCCAAAGATGAGCATATTGAAAAAATGAAAAGCCTCACCTTTCAAATCAACGATGTTCTCACTAAACTTTTTCGAAATATTGGTCTACTATTGGTTGACTATAAACTGGAGTTTGGTCTGTTCAAGGGAGAGGTCATATTAGGTGATGAATTCACACCTGACGGCTGCCGCCTATGGGATATTAAAACCCGTAAAAAGTTTGATAAAGACCGCTTTCGCCAAGGATTAGGCAGTGTGGTTGAAGCTTATGAAGAAGTTGCGACTCGTTTAGGCGTTAAACTCATAAAATAGCAACAACAAGCACGAAATAGCTTGTACTTTGATGGAGTAAAACTATTTCGTATTTGTTCATAAACTCAGCTAGGCTTAAGCCAAACAATCACCTGTTGCCCAAGACGTAATATGCTTTGCTCCGAGAGTTTATTCCAGCCTACAATTTTATTAATGCTCACATTATAAGCTTTCGCCAAGTCCCATAACGTATCACCTAGGCTCACAATATGAACGACTTTGTGCTTAGTCTTGTGCTTTTCACTCAATGCCTTTTTACCTTTTTGATCAACACGCTCAGCCTGAGCGACCATTGGTACCATTAACATTTTTCCTGCGCGAATTTTACTACCTTTAAGATGATTCACTTGACGTAATAATGAAGCACTTATCTGATATTTCTGAGCGATATGCCCCAAAGTTTCACCCGAACGAATTTTATATTGCACCCAACTGACATGCTGTTCTTTTGGTATGGCTGCAAGCTTTTCTTTAAATTTTTCAATTTTATCAACGGGTAAAAGTAAATTATGCACACTGCCAGGGCTTGTCGCCCACCGTTCAAATGCCGGATTTAAACGGCGGACTTGTTCAAGCGGTATTTCGGACAGCCTAGCTACCAAGGTAAGATCAATTTGGCCTCGTATTTTAACATCAGAAAAAAATGGGGTGTTATTGATCTCTTTCAGTTTGATATTGTATTGTTCGGGGTTCAAAACAATCTGGCTTAGTGCTAATAGTTTGGGTATATATCTTTTTGTTTCGGTGGGTAAATCAAGCGCCCAAAAATCGGTTTTTTTCCCCATGCGAATATTTTTTTTCAGTGCCCTGCGCACATTTCCCTGCCCCGCATTGTAGGCCGCCAAAGCCAGCAACCAATCACCATTAAAAATTCCGTGCAGCTTTTCGAGATAGTTGAGTGCTGCTTGCGTTGAGGCCTGAACATCACGCCGCTCATCATACCACCAGTTAATTTTCAGACCGTAGTGGCGTGCCGTTGCAGGCATAAACTGCCATAATCCAGCCGCTGAAAGGTGAGATTTGGCTAAGGGCTGATAAGCACTTTCAATCGCAGGAAGCAAAGCAATTTCAAGTGGCATATTACGTTTTTCGATCTCGTCAACAATATAATAAAGATAAGGCTCGCCCTGCTTTACCAGGCGCGTCATATGTAATGGACGCTCAGTAAACCATTGAATAGTTTTCTGAACTTCAGGGTGTTCGTAATCCGATAAAACAAATCCTGAACGCATGCGCTGCCAAAGGCTTGACAGTGGTAGAGTAACAGGTGACTCAATGGAAACATTCACCTCTTCTACAACTGCAAGATCAATGTCACACTGCTCAATTTCAGATATTTCACCCCTCCAAGGTGAAGTTTTTGTTGAAGAGGCTACTTCTTGGGTGGATTCATGCAACAAATTCGATGTTTTAATCGAAGTTAGGGAGTGTTGACTACACCCCGTAACAGCACCAATCAACACACCACTTATTAAAAATTTTAAACGCAACATAATGCGACTACTCCATACTGCTTAATATTATTATTTTTGAAGTTATACTATTGCGTGTCTTTCCAAAATCGAAGGACGACAAAAACCTCCCTGGCTGTATTTAAGTGCTTACCTGCAAAGTTTTCTGCGGCCACAATGACCTCAGGAATGTGGCAACGCAAAAAAGGGTTCGTTGCTTTTTCCAAAAGCAAAGTCGAAGGTATCGTTGGCTGGCCTTCAACCTCAGCCCGCCGTGCATTCTGTAACCTCGTTTGAATAGCGGCATTATGTGGTTCAATTTTTGCGGCAAAATGCAAATTTTGCCGCGTATATTCATGAGCACAATAAATAGAGGTTGAACCGGGCAGTGCTGCTATTTTTTGTAATGAATAATAGAGTTTTTCTGAAGTACTATTAAATACTCGACCACACCCTGCACCGAATAAAGTATCCCCACAAAAAAGCTCCCCATGACCATAATAAGCAACATGTCCAGCCGTATGCCCAGGAACATCAAGCACTTTAAAACTATATTCACTGCGGGGTAAGTTTATAACATCGCCATCCACAACAGAGTGACTCAGTTCAAAAATATTCTCAATCGAAGAGCCATAAACAGGAATATCGTACAGTGAACGAAGCTTTAAGATACCACCGACATGATCATGATGACCATGCGTAATGAAGATTGCCACAGGTTTCAGTGAAAGTGATTGTAATTTTTCAATAACGGGGTCAGCTTCACCAGGGTCAACAATCACTACATTGTTCGGATCAGACTCTGAGTATCGAACTAGCCAGATATAATTATCTGCAAATTGAACATTGAGGTGCATAAATTCAGGTTACAGAAAATTAAACTCAAAGTTAACTACATCCCGACCTGGATCTACAATTTCCAGAAGTGCCTGAATAGAGACATCAGGCGATATACCCTCCTCAATATTATTTTTATCCAGCAAATATTCATAGGGATAAAATTGACGTTTCATAACAATGTGTTGCTCCATATTAAAAAACACAAGTTCCAGTATTGGATAAGACTGAACAAAAGAGGCCTTATTAACATAGGTTGCACTGACGACCAAAGCATCTTTAATATTGGCATGCTCTTGTACACTTTTATATATCAGCTGAATCTCATTCACCGATTTTTTAAAAGGAATTCGACACCCTAATACTGAGCACATTGTTTCCAGCGGCGCTCTCAAGCCATTGTGTTCTGCTAACTGATTACGTGCAGAGTAAGTGTACTGAAAAGCCAGAAGAGCAATCATAGTTAAAATAGCGACACTCCATGTCACAGTGTTTGAATCAGAGCGAGCTGAAAGTTTTTCTACATCTTCGCTCCCATTCTCACTCTGTTTGTCCAGAAAGGACTCCGAAGTATCTAACGAGGAAAATTTTTTTACATTTTCATTCTGCGCTTCAAGAAGAGATTCCAGCACTTCCAACTCTGAAACTTGATCAACACCCTTTTCTTCAATCAAACTATCCAGCAATAATTCAACTTCTTTAACACTCTCTTCATTTTTTGTTTGATAATTTTCAGTGAAAATTTCTTTTATTTCCAACTCTGAAACCTGCTCACCCTCCTCTTCAATCAAATTATCCAGTAATAATTCAACTTCTTTAATATTTTCTTCATTTTTTGTTTGATAATTTCCAGTGAAAACCTCTTGTTTTTTCAATTTTGAAACCTGCTCAACGCCCCCTTCTTCAATCAAATTATCCAGCAATAATTCGACCTCTTTAACATTCTCTTCATTTTTTGTTTGATAGTTTTCAATAGAGGAACTTGAGGGTACAAATTGATGTACTACACTTTTAAGCACAACAGCATGTTGTGGTGAGCTATTATTTTCTTCGTTAAGAACGGTTTTCATATGACTTACTTCGTCAACATACCTTTTTTCTTCATTTGGCACTGGAATATTACCCCACTCAGGCTCACTCTCTTCAGATAAAAGAATAAGCTCATCATTTAGAACATGATCAATCCGCGAGTGAATGCTATCATTTACTTGAAAATCTTCTGTATTCATTTTAGAAGTTGATATGGCTTCGTCATACAATCCATCAGCAGCATTAAACTCTTTACCGCATTGACCACAGTTCACCAGACCGTATGTCGCCCTCAACTGAACAATATCGACTTCAAATCGAAAGCCACAGCATTGACATTGAGTAAACATGAATCCCTCCAGAAAAACAGCCACTGCATTCTACTTGATAACAATGCTGCTCGCAAAAAAGCTGATCACTCCTCCAAGCCTAGCTCTTTGATTTTTCGAGTTAAGGTGTTGCGCCCCCAACCTAGCAACTTTGCTGCTTCTTGTCGACGACCCCGAGTATATTGCAGTGTTACTTCTAACATAATACGTTCAAGTGCGGGTACTGCCTCATTGATTAAACCTGTTTGCCCCGATTTCAAGCCATGCTCGACCCAAGCACGCAACTCACCTTCCCAAGATGACTGTTTGCCACAAACGGCTTGTTGAGTCTCACGTAACTCAACAGGCAGATCATCTATATGAATCACTTCACCTGGTGTCATTACGGTCAGCCAGCGGCACGTATTTTCAAGCTGACGAACATTACCTGGCCAGTCAAAATCATTCAAAAATTTTTCTACGCTATTGTCTAATATTTTTGTTTCAACACTAAGCTCGGTTGCATTCTTTTTAAGGAAAAAACGAGCCAACTGAGGGATATCTTCCTGACGTTGACACAAGTGTGGAATTTGAATACGAATCACATTCAAGCGATGAAAAAGATCTTCACGAAAACGCCCATCATTTACACGTTGTTCCAGATTTTGATGCGTTGCAGCAATAATACGCACATCCACCTTAACAGGCGTATGCCCTCCCACGCGATAAAACTCGCCATCAGCCAATACACGTAACAGGCGTGTTTGTAACTCAGCGGGCATATCACCAATTTCATCAAGAAATAGCGTACCACCATCGGCCTGTTCAAAACGCCCTTGACGTTGGTTTTGTGCGCCGGTAAACGCCCCTCGTTCATGACCAAACAGCTCTGACTCTAATAAATCACGCGGGATGGCGGCTGTATTTAATGCAATCAAAGGCTTGCTTGACCGTGGACTATGGCGGTGCAATGCACGAGCCACCAGCTCTTTACCTGTTCCTGAATCGCCTGTAATCAGAACCGTCACATGAGAACGCGCCAAACGACCGATGACCCGAAAAACCTCCTGCATCGCTGGAGCTTCGCCAATGATTTCAGGCGTTACAGAGTCTGGTAACTCTTTTTTTGTGCTGGTTTTTTTTCGCCGCTGATTCACGGCTCGCTCAGCCAGTTCTATCGCATCATCAATATCAAACGGTTTGGGCAGATACTCAAAAGCCCCTTTTTGATACGTCGATACGGCACTGTCCAGATCCGAGTGAGCCGTCATAATAATCACGGGCAAGTCAGGGTATTGCTCACTGAGCTTACTCAATAACGTCAAACCATCCATGCCAGGCATTCGGATATCAGAAAAAATGGCATCGGGTTGCGATAACATCAACTGATCAAGCACGCTCTCAGCATTTTCAAAGCAGCGGACAGAAAAACCAGCACCACCCAATGCACGCTCCAAAACCCAGCGAATAGAGTCATCGTCATCAACGATCCAAACCTGGCGTACTATTTTAGCCACCATTCACATACTCCAAAGGTAATAACAGCGTAAAAGCGGTCTTACCTGGCACACTTGTACACTCAATCAAGCCTCCGTGCTGATTCACTAATGATTGTGCGATAGAAAGCCCAAGCCCAGTTCCATCGGCTCGGCCGGTAACCATGGGAAAGAACACTTTTTCCAGCATCTCTTGCACAATGCCAGGCCCATTATCAACAATATCAATTTTCAGTACCAGTTTATGCCGCTTATGACCAATATGAAATTGGCGACAGGCACGAGTTTTAATAATAATATGCCCATTTCCTTCCAAGGCTTGTGCTGCATTTCGCACCACATTCAATAGCGCCTGAATCAACTGACCTTGATCACAGGTTAAATCAGGAATACTTGGATCATAATCACGTTCAACAGTGATACCTTGAGAAAACTCCGGATCAGTTTCAATCAAACGATTCACATGCTCTAAAAGCTCGTGAATATTGAGTGGCTTTCTTGAAGGCAAAGTATTGGGGCCGAGCATACGGTTCATTAAGTGACTCAGCCGATCTGCTTCACCAATAATAATTTGTGTGTACTCTTTCAGTGAAATATCATCAAGTTCTCTTTCAAGCAGTTGAGCCGCACCACGTAATCCACCCAGTGGATTTTTAATTTCATGCGCCAAACCCCTCACCACATCTTGACTGGCTTGCTGCTGCGACAGTAAGTTTGCCTCTTTTGCGACTCTTAAATGGTGATCAATTTGCTGCAATTCCATTAACAATGTTTGATGGCCATCCACTTTACTCGCGGGAGTAACGGTGCAGTCGACCGTAATACTTTGCAAATCAAATCCACAGAAAAGAACTTCTCGCTCAGTAAAACGTTGACCGCTGTCGAACGCATGTTGTAATACATTAATCAAACCTGTCGCACCAGACAGTAACGGCTCAAGCCGACACCCTTTGGCTTGCCTGATACTCACCCCCAGCATCGCCTCAGCCGCCGAATTCATAAACACAATTTTAAGCGTTAAGTCGAACAGTATGATGGCTGTACTTTGATGCTCTACGATAGTACGTTGAATATTTCCCAATATAAGGCTCAGATTAAATAAATTCAGCAAAAAACTCAGGATGCGCCAATGATGCTTGATGAACCGCAGCATTATAATAGCGTGTTGCAAAAAGTTTGTTTTGTGCGTTTTCTCGCCTGAACTCCGTTAGAATTGATGTTTTACTCGCCAATGTCGCACTCCACCAGCCGGAAGGGTAAACGCATTGTGGAAAGCTCAGTGTATGCATTTTAGAAAAACCTGCGCCCTTCATTGCTTGATGCATACCGGTAATAATTTTCTGGTGAAACAGAGGAGACTCACTCTGCTGAACAACGATGCCATCATCCCTCAGAACACGAAAACAATCACGATAAAAAGCCTCGGAAAACAGCCCTTTCGCAGGACCGATGGGATCTGTGCTATCGACGATAACAATATCGAAACTCGCTGCATCTGCATCTTTCATCCACCCAATGCCATCACCGAAGTAAAAATGAGCACGCAGATCACTGTTAGACTCACACAGCTCAGGAAAATATTGCTGTGAAAGGCGCGTGACCTGCTCATCAATTTCCACCTGCCACGCTTCTTCAATGCCCGGGTGTTTTAAAACTTCGCGTAATGTACCGCAATCACCCCCGCCAATCACAAGCACTTTTTTTGGAGATAAATGAGTAAACAACGCAGGATGAGCAAGCATTTCGTGATAGATAAAATTGTCACGCGTTGTCAGCATAACAAAGCCATCAATGACCATTAAATAACCAAAACTTTCTGTATCGTATATCTCTATATGTTGATAAGGCGTTTTTTCATCATGCACTTTATCCCGAATTTTTATTGAAAATGCAGCCCCATCATCTTTGAACTCTTCGGTAAACCACTTACCATCATTTGTGATCATGTTTGTGTCCCTGATGTGAATGATCGCCATTGGATGAAGGCATCATTTCCCCTGTCGTTGCCATCGTTAAACGACCGTATTTCACACCACGAACAGTGGCCAACTGGTCAGAAAGTTCTTGTAATTGCTTTCCCTGACCTTTAACCACCAAAACTTCCAGGCAATTATTATGATCTAGGTGAACATGTAAAACAGAAATAATTTCACCCACAAAAGAGTGTTGAATATGCGTTAAATTTGAAGAAAGATCCCGTGAGTGGTGATCATATACGATCGTAATCGTGCCGACCGTCTCTTGCTCCGTTCCCCACTCCTCTTGAACCATTCGTTCCCGAATCAGATCACGAATGGCTTCAGAGCGGTTGCTGTAGCCTCTTCTTTTAATAAGATCATCAAAATACTCTAACAAATCGCCACTAATCGACACACCAAACCGAACCAGATCGCTCATTTACATCACCTTTTACAACAACACACGTTCAATGCCGTCTTGCTGCGTTTTATTAACAAAATCCTTTTGCCATGTTTCACCCAGCAGATGCTTAGCAAGCTCCACTACAATATAGTCAGTCGTTATACCCGTTTCATCACCGTATCGAGACAAGCCTTGTTGACAAGCTGGGCATGAAGTCAACACTTTCACTTTACCTTTTTCCGCATGACTTTTTCCGGTGAGCTCTTTAATCCCTTTTTGTAACTCTTCCTGTTTTCGAAAACGAACTTGCGTCGAAATATCAGGCCGTGCGATTGCAAAGGTACCCGCTTCACCGCAGCAGCGATCGGTCAATGCCACAGGCTGCCCCATTAGAGTGCTGGTCACTTCAAGTGAGTTATAAGTTTTCATGGGCGTATGGCATGGCTCGTGATAGAGATATTGCATTCCCGTTTCACCCTCAAACTTCACACCTTTTTCCATCAAAAACTCATGAATATCCAACAAACGGCAGCCTGGAAATATTTTTTCAAACTCATATTTGAGTAGTTGATCCATGCACGTACCGCATGAAACGATGACCGTTTTAATATCTAGATAATTCAGTGTATTGGCAATGCGATGAAACAATACACGATTATCCGTACTGATCTGCTGACCTTTTTTTTCATCACCTGAAGCTGTTTGCGGATAACCACAGCATAGATATCCTGGTGGAATTACTGTCTGTACCCCTACATCAAATAACATCGCCAACGTAGCCAGTGCAACCTGACCAAATAGGCGCTCAGAACCACAACCTGGAAAATAGAATACAGACTCACTGTCCATATTTGTTTTATTCGGATCACGTAAAATGGGGACGACTTTACTGTCTTCGAGACCCAACATTTCACGCGTTGTTTTTTTCGGCAACTGTCCCGGCAGTGGCTTTTTAATCAAATGAATCACCTGGCGTTTCAGTGACATCGGCTTCGTTGTCGATTCAGGCAATACCGTTCTCTGCTTTCCTTTCGGCCCAATGGCGTTATAACCCAGACGCTGAGCAGCATAGCCACCCAAAATGGCTGTTTTATGCATAAACTTAACGGTAGCGGGCTGGGTCACATTCAAATAGGCCATTCCCAACTTCGCATTGAGGCTGGTTTTACGCTCACCATGCGCTTTCAAAATTTTACGCATGCGAATAGTGACATCACCAAAATCAATATTGACTGGGCAAGGTGGAAGGCAGCGATGGCAAACCGTACAATGATCCGCCAGGTCATTCATCTCTTTAAAGTGCCGCTTGGAAACACCACGTCGCGTCTGCTCTTCATAGAGAAACGCTTCGATAATCAAACCTGTCGCTAAAATTTTGTTACGCGGTGAATAGAGCAGATTGGCTCGCGGCACATGTGTAGTGCATTCGGGTTTACATTTTCCACAACGCAGACAGTGACGAATATCATCATTCAACGCACCCAGCTCACTGGCTTCCATAATCAGTGCTTCTTGCTGCAACAGACGCAGTGAAGGCGTATAGGCATCATCCAGCCCTGAGCCTTTCATCAATTTCCCACGATTAAAAAAACCTTTTGGATCGACCTGTTGTTTATAATCAGCAAAAGCACTCACAATACTTTCATCCAGGTACTTCATTTTGGTCAAACCAATGCCATGCTCACCAGAAATCACCCCGCCCAGTGATATCGCCAACGCCATCACACGATCAACAATCTGCTCGGCCTCATGCATCATTTTGTAATTATCGGAATTGACTGGAATGTTGGTGTGAACATTACCATCGCCCGCGTGCATGTGCGTTGCGACAAACAAACGACCTGAGCGCCACTGTTTATGAATTGCATCCAGCTTATCGTGCACGGCTTCCAAAGCGTAACCACTGAAAGATTCCTTCAATGGTTTTTCAACCTCTTTGCGATAAGAGATACGAACGGTACGCTTCAATAACAAGCTAATCAGACGCTCTTCGCCGCCCAGTTCACTGTGCAATTTTTTATCTAACAGCTCTGGAAAATCGACCGCAGGCACATCAAAGTTTTCAAGAAACTCCTGCCAACGCTGCTGTACCTTCAATAAATGCTGAAGTGCGGCCTCTTTTTTTGCATCGACAATTTCATCATTCTCCGAACTGGCTTCATAATCTTTAACTGTGGCCAACTCAGGCATATCGCCTTCAAGATACTGAATAACCGCATTCAGTGTATTGAGCTTATTTTTAATGGAGTATTCGATATTGATTCGTTCAATACCTTCGTTATATTCCGTTAATCTCGGCAGTGGTATCACCACATCTTCATTGATTTTAAAAGCATTGGTATGCGCTGCAATTGCAGCAGTACGGCCACGATCCAGCCAAAACTGCCGACGAGCTTCTGGGCTGACGGCAATAAAACCTTCCGCACCTCGCGCTGCCACTTGACTCACCACTGAAGAAGCCGCTCCGGCCACACTCTTTTCATCATCACCTGAAATATCTGCCAGCAGCACCATTTTAGGCAGTCCAGGGCGTGTACTTTTAGTGGTATAACTCACCGCCTGTACATAGCGTTCATCCAGATGCTCCAGGCCGATCAGTGAAACGGCATCATGTTGATCCAGATAGTCATTAATCTCTACAATCGCTGGCACTGCCGCGCCTAAATCATCGCCAAAAAATTCCAGACAGACTGTTTGAATAAATTTAGGCATACGATGCAGCACAAACACAGCGGATGTAATCAGGCCATCACAGCCTTCTTTTTGCACACCGGGCAAACCGCCCAGAAATTTATTGGTAACATCTTTGCCCAAGCCACTTTTACGCAGCTCAGTGCCAGCAATGCGAATCACTGATGGCTCTCTTAATATTTTTTTACGATCAGAAGATCGGTAAGTCAAACGAAATTCGACCCACTCTTCGAGATGAATTTTCCCTAGGTTATGATTTAAACGTTCAACATCCAGCCACTCTGCATCAGGCGTTACCATCCGCCACGAGACCAAATTATCCAGCGTCGTCCCCCACATCACTGCTTTTTTACCGCCGGCATTCATCGAAACATTACCGCCAATGGTTGAAGCATCTTGGGAGGTGGGATCAACAGCAAAAACCCACCCACCAGATTCAGCTCGCTCAGCCACGCGCCGTGTCACTACACCCGCCTCTGCACGCACCGTCGCAACAGGCACGGCAACGCCGTGAAGTTCGCTCATCTGGACTTCAGCCAAAGCTTCCAGTTTTTCGGTATTAATGACCGCAGTGTCTGTATATAAAGGTACCGCCCCACCGGTATAACCCGTGCCGCCGCCTCTGGGAATAATAGTCAAACCTAATTCAATGCACGCCCGCACAAGCTCAATCACTTCCGCTTCGCTATCGGGGCAAAGCACAACAAATGGATATTCAACACGCCAATCAGAGGCATCCGTCACATGTGCCACGCGCGCCTGACCGCTGAAATCAATATTATCTTTACGAGTGACATGTGCTAGACGTTTTAATGTGCGCTTACGTAAAACTTTCTGCTCTTGAAGTTGTTTTTCAAATAACAGCACAGCATCACGCGTTGCACCGACCAGACCTAGAGCCAATGAATTTTTACCCGCCCAATCCACAATTTGATCCAGCCGATGATGCAGCGCATGGCTCAAAGATTCCCAACGCTTTGGGCTCTCTAACAGATCATCCTGGATAAACGGGTTACGAGACACCACCCACATATCACCCAGCACTTCAAACAGCATACGTGCTGAACGGCCCGTTTTACGAGAGTCCCGCAACTGATTAAGCACATCCCAGTGTGCTTCACCAAGAAAGCGAATAACAATTTCACGGTCACTAAAAGAGGTATAGTTATAAGGTATCTCGCGAATACGAGCGGTACGATCAGTCATGAAGCTTGCGCAGTAGTATTTATGATAAATTAAGAAAGCAAGTGTAGCATGCTACTCTTGAAAAAATAACATCATAGATAAAGCCCTAATCCCCAAATAGAGATTATGCACTTAATTATACGGATTCAGGTAATACACTACAGATTTTTTTGATATAAATATTTTAATCTAATCTTAATCTTTTGATCATGGCTTGCCCATATAACTCCCTTAAAATTGGGACGATATGTTCATAACAAAGTTAACCATAACCATATCTGCACTGCTAGCCATTATATTGCTGCTGGCTGCCACGTTGTATTGGGGTACCCAGCGAGCAGAGTATTACTTCCAACGTATCAAGCTAACTCATGATACTACACAGGCTTATGTTCAGGTTTCCCATGATGCCTATCGCCATTTTAAAGAGCTGGTGGATACCGTGGTGCTTGATGGAGATGACAGTGATGAACAATCAAGGCGCTCCTACCAAGCACTTCATCAATCAATAAAACAATTGCAGATTACTTCAAGCGCCGAAATCAACTATGTAGATGAAGACGAGAAACCCCTAGAAATTTATGAGCTTGCACAGATCAGCACGATTGAAAAGCTTCTGGCTGAAGGTTTCTGGGCTTTTGGTCGAGTCATGTTGCTAAAACAGCATGGCTCTGAAGAAGCCGCCAAGGAAGTATTAAATACAGTTCTAGAAGATACCATTGATCAGCAGTTCAAACCCATCATTGATGCAGCAATTGCCGATGAACTTGAAGAGGTAGAAAAAGCCCGTCAGCATGCTCAAAAACTCCTGAACGACCTTAAGTTGATCGCTTCTGTGACCACCATAGTTGCATTTATCTTGGCATTAACTATGACACTCTGGTTGTGGCGCAATCTCAGCACTCCTTTGAACCAGTTAGTAAATGGGGTACGCCAAGTGACTAAAGGTGATTTATCTCATCGAATCCAACTACTTGGACGCAATGAATTCACCTATCTTGCAAAAAATTTCAATGACATGACGCATCAGCTAGCTCAACAAAAACAGCACCTGTTAACGCAACAGTTTGAGCTGGAAAACAAAGTCGATGTCCGCACCAATGAGCTGCAACAAGCCAATCAAAAGCTAAAACAAGTCGATGAAGGACGAAAGAATTTTTTTGCAGATATCAGTCATGAATTGCGCACCCCGCTTACTGCGATCAAAGGTGAGGCGGAAATCTCTGCAAGAGGCAAGAATAAAACAGTTAATGAATATATAGATACTCTGAAACGAATTATTGAGCTCTCCAACCAGTTAGGAAAACTGGTGGAAGATTTATTATTTATGGCTCGCTCTGAAAATAGCAACATGCACTTTGAATTTCGCACAATCGTACTCAATAATTTAGTCAGTGATTTGTGTAAAGATGCTCAGGTATTAGTTCAAAAGAAGCAACTGCAGCTCAATTTTGATATTACTCAGCAAAAAATTAATATCTATGGGGAGCGGTTACGGCTGCGCCAGCTATTACTAATTTTGATTGATAACGCCTGTTGTTACTCTGATCCGGGAGGTGAAATCACCATAACCTTACGGGAAGAAAAAGGATATGCAATATTAGTTGTCAGCGATCAAGGCATCGGAATTGATTCATCTGAATTAAACGCAGTATTTGAACGTTTTTACCGAAGTGACCAAGCTCGCAAGAAAGTCATTTCCGGTACAGGGCTGGGTTTACCTCTAGCCAAATCAATTGTTAAAGCCCACCAGAGCCGAATTGAATTAGTCAGTGAATTAGGTAAAGGTACTGATGTGACCATTACTTTTCCAGTGATGACCTAAGGAACGATCATGGCAATACTGATAATCGAAGACAATGAGAGAATCCTCCAATTTCTCAGACGAGGGCTTGAGGCAGAGGGCTACCTGATCGAAACTGCCATTACAGGTAAACAGGGACTGCTACTGGCAAGCAACTCAAAGTATGACTTACTATTACTCGATTTAATGCTTCCTGACCTGAGTGGGCTGGAAATTTGCTGTCAACTACGTCAGCAAGATATTAGCACCCCGATTCTAATGCTCACCGCCATGGATTCACTGGAAAATAAAGTGGAAGGTTTACGCTTAGGGGCGGATGATTACCTCACCAAGCCATTTGCTTTCGATGAACTCATTGCTCGTATCCAGGCTCTGTTACGCCGTAATCAGGACTACAAAGAACACGTCACAGAATTAACTGTAAACGACCTTACTCTTAACCGGGATACTATGGAGGTTCATCGTGCAGGTCAATTAATTGAATTGACCCCAAAAGAATTTTCTCTGCTGGAATATTTCATGAACTCCCCAGGTCGAGTACTAAGTCGTAGTCAAATACTCGACCAAGTATGGGGATACAACTCAGACCCTCTAACCAATGTGGTCGAAGTTTACATTCGCAATCTTCGAAAAAAAGTAGATGAAAATTTCCCCACACCGTTAATCAAAACAGTGCGGGGGTTTGGTTATAAATTAGATACTAAAAAATTCGATAAAAAATAATTTTATCATTCGCTAATTGCCATGGAGAGCGAAGCGAGGGCAATTAGTCCCCGATAGGCAACGCCGTCTGCATATTCGTAGTACGAGGAACGAGTTGCGAAGAAGATGCAGCAGCGGCTTTAGTTGCCGTAGAGTCATTTGAGGTAGTTATGGCGTAGTGAAACGAGGGACGATGTTGTACGGAGCCGTAACGTACGCAGGACGGTCGGGGCAAAAGGAATTAGCTGTCGCGTTAGTGAGTGAATTTTTGGCAGGGATGCCAAATAATTTCGTCACGAAGTAGCGACACATTCGAAGCTAATAGCCCTGTAAGAGAAGTCTATCTCTATTTGGCTTGATGATAACGAATGGCAAGGAGCTAAAAGATCTGACATTAGGGATTAACTGGTATCTGAATAAATAAACACGATTTATGGAAAACTTGGTACGCACTGAGCATATAACGCCGGACGGTATTGGTAATCGTACAAGCGCGAGGCCAGTATAGTTTTTAGAAAACGGCCGAAAATTAGGCAACCATTCAGGAGAAAAAAGACAATGAAGCAATTCATTCGAGATGACGGTGTGGCCCTTGCGCTTCATCCTGAAATAAAGTCGAATATACTGAGCCGTCCTTCCGCCAACCCAAAACACAATTGGACAGATGAAGATTACATAAACGGGGCGCAGATCAAACTGCAGCGATGGAAAAATCGCTTAGCTGGACTGAATTCCTTAGGTGTAGAACTAGAAGGAAAACGTGTACTCGAAGTCGCTTGTGGCAATGGCATCGACTCCATCCTTATGGCATTGGAACCGGTTAAACGGGTAATAGGAATCGACATTTGCCTACGATTACAGTTGGCCGATAAAAAAGGTAAACGCCATCGCAAACTGGCAACGGAAATACTAGCCGCCGTCGGCAAGAAGCCCAGCCTGTGGGAAAATCTCTGCGAGCTGCCTATTTACTTCACCGAAGCAGATGCTACTAATCTTGTTTTTGACAAGAACAGCTTTGACCTTATCCTGTCGAAGTCGTTTCTTGAGCACATGATTCCATTAGAGGCCGCACTTGAAGAAATGTATCGAGTACTCGCACCCGGTGGTCTGATGTATCACGTCATCGACCCCTATTACTGGTTACGTGGTTGCCATGCTCCAGTGTTAGTTGACATACCCTGGGCGCACGCCAGGTTGTCAAGCGATGAGTTTAAACGTTTCGTTACAGAAACCGAAGGAGTTGAAACGGCTGAAAAACGTAGTAAGTGGAATGACAGCCTCAACCATTTCACCCCTCGCGACTATCGGGCAATATTTGAGGCCAGCGATTTTGAAATAGTCAGTTGGAAAGAAAAAAAAGCAGCTTTCGTTGAAGATATTCTGGAAAAACACCCTGATGTGCTAGAAACCCTTATCGATGGAATTAGTCGTGACGACCTGCTTTGCACTGGGATCAAGGTGTTGGTGAAGAAGAAATGCCACTAAAAAATAGGGGTTATCCATAATCTGTAGCGATTTAACAGATACAGATGATGAACGCTGACATCCGCCGTGACAGGTAGACCCATAATCGTTCTGGGCGCGGGCAATCGGGCGCACGACACGCGCTGTGGAAAACGGTCAAAGGGTCGGACCACCATATCCAGCTAAATCAACTAAGCTTTGATTCCAAAAGAAAGTGTTCTGAATGGTTAAATCATCTTTTTTGGCACCAAAAATAGTGTTGTAAACTGCTTTAGGTTCTTTAATACTGAACCCTTGGCCCACGTTTATTATCTCCCGTTTCTTGGCGCTTATTCCCAGGGACTCTTTAACCGAGTGCACATAGTCAAGCTACCCACTGCAAGATTTGTTGTCCAATGTGGAGCTCGTTGTGGCGTATCTTTACTCAATGCGTCTTCTATCCATTGGCGATGGGATTCTTCTAACGATTGGTCATTTTCAAAGCCTAATAATTAAATTGGGTAAACCCCCAGCTCTGCTGGGGAGACTCGCATAGGTTTTACCGAGCCTACGGTAACGGGTACTTTCAGATCCCCTACCAAAGAGAAAAGGAAGTAAACCTATGGGGTCCACTTTAGTTTGTCTCATATGCGTTGGGATTGTAAATATCATATTGTATTTATTCCAAAGAAACCGTGCTTATCCGGTTGTCTCCCACATCCACTAGATGTAGTATTCAATAAATCTTAAAACGAGGCCGTGAATCATGGTTGTGGATGTGCTTCAGCGAGACGATCAGCCATTTCCAAAATCGCTTCCATGAGTTTCAACAATTTTTCCCAGATGATGCCGCCTGCGCTAAATACCTTGAGAAGTCCCGCTGGCCAAGTGGCTTCGCTTGCTCTCATTGCAGCAAGATAGACGAACCGTTCCGTTTTGCTAACCGCTCTAGAGTTCTTCGTTGCCGAAATTGCCGTCGCGACACCAGCCTGACTGCTGGAACAATCATGGAGCGCTCGCACTCTCCATTGAATACGTGGTTCTGGGCAGCTTATTTGGTTTCCAGCCAGACACTCGGAATGTCTGCCGTGCAGTTTCAGCGTCAACTTGGTCTTTTGCGCTATGAAACAGCGTTTCAAATTCTTCACAAGCTTCGAGCTGCCATGGTGCGCCCTGATCAAGACAGGGTTGGTGGCAATCCAGAAGAACACGTTGAAGCCGATGAAACCTTGATCGAAGGCCGGAACGCGCGGCAAAGGCCGTGGTATCCATAACAAGGTTCTTGTCGCGTGCACGGTAGAGGTGCGGCATCGTAAAGCAGACAGCAAACTTACGCTGGGCGTGTCAGGCTCGCCGTTGCACCAGATCGGAGTGAAAAATCGCTTTGTGGTTTCATTGAGACCTCGGTTAAGCTGGGCACGCGTATCATTACTGACGACTGGAGCGGGTATAACCGCCTCGAAACTCGTGGATACAAGCACCTTGCCGTCGCCGAACACGGCGACCCCCAGATTGCTGAAGAATACCTGCCGATCATTCATCTTGTGTTTTCGAATCTCAAAACCTGGTTGCTTGGAACCCATCACGGGGTAAGTTATCAACATTTCCAAGCCTACCTAAATGAATTTACTTTCCGTTTTAATAGGCGTTTTTACCCATTCAATACTTTCCGTTCTTTGCTTGGCATCGCTAGCAACTCCGCAGCCCCTGCCTATGCCGAAATTTACTCTGGAGAATGGAAGCCTAGTAGGTGTGGGAGCTAAACGGATAAGCACGGAAAAAACAACTCACCGAGCAAGCCGCCGAGCTTTTTTCCAAAGGCAATAGCAATAAAGATGAACTCATTGCTCGTATCCAGGCTCTGTTACGCCGTAATCAGGACTACAAAGAACACGTCACAAAATTAACTGTAAACGACCTTACTCTTAACCGAGATACTATGGAGGTTCATCGTGCAGGTCAATTAATTGAATTGACCCCAAAAGAATTTTCTCTGCTGGAATATTTCATGAACTCCCCAGGTCGAGTACTAAGTCGTAGTCAAATACTCGACCAGGTATGGGGATACAACTCAGACCCTCTAACCAATGTGGTCGAAGTTTACATTCGCAATCTTCGAAAAAAAGTAGATGAAAATTCCCCCACACCGTTAATCAAAACAGTGCGGGGGTTTGGTTATAAATTAGATACTAAAAAATTCGATAAAAAATAATTTTATCATTATCTTTTTTAAAAGCCATACTGAATTTTAAGCGTCATGTTTGATGCGGTTTGACCTTGAAATTCTCCATAGGCTTTGCCTGCACGAAAATAGGTGGCGATTAATTCCAGTTCTAATTGTTCCCACTCCTCTAATCCTAAAATGAAGTTGAATTCTTCACCAATATCACGGTACTCGCCTTCTGGCTTAGTACGAATTCGAGCGTTTCGGAGTTGATCGACAGCATAGACTTGTTGATAGCGGTGATACACTAATTCCAGTGAGCTATCATTGAATAACGGAAACCCTAATGCAAACGTTTTAATGGTTAAATTAGAGAGTTCGGGACGTAACAGTTCACCATAATATCGAAAGCTATTCACGCCACGAAGTTTGTCATCATTACTTTGCAGGCCACTTTGACGATAGCCACTGTCCATGCCGTCATTCGGATTTTTATCTCCTGAACCTTTGGCATAACCCATAGAGAGTCTTGGTTGATAAGGCAGTTTGGTCTCCCATGTGGCTCCGATATCTAAACCCCAACCGTTCAGAGTGTATTCGGAGCGACTATCGACTTGTCGTTGTGTGTCATTGAGGTCATCAAAATCAATCCGTGTCTCTTTACCGTAAGCTATACCGCTGTCAAACCGATAATAAAACCTTCCTGAATCTTCCGTTTTGACTCGTCCATGGCTACGTAATCCAAGCCAGTTCACAGTAGCGTCTTCTTCATCTTCCTGCGTTTCTGGGACGATGTCGCCAACGTCAGGGGTATCAGAACGATCAAAGCGAGATAAGAAAAAGACTTCAAAATGATTTTTTTTCTTCCATTCCCAGTCGGCACTAGTGAGTAGCCATATAATTTTTTCATCTTCTGGATCTAAAGGCTTCTTTTCGGTGGAAATGGTGGTTGGGTTTGTGCCAATCGCGAACTGTGTATTGAATAAGCTGTCAGCGTATTGAATTCGAACAGCATCTAATTTTTTATCCCACCACCACTCACGCTCGTCACCAAAGTACTGGCGACCAATTTGCAAGCTTAGGTTTTTATTTTTCAACCCTCCCATATAGAGCCAGAACTCCCCCGATTCAACTTGGCTTGAGGATTCTGTCTTGCCATCCTCTGAATAGAGATCTTCTTGATAACTGTAGTCAGTTTCAACATAAAATGATGTATCGGGTGTTATCTGATAGAGAAACTCAACTTGTAGGCCCGTACTAAAGCGTAAATCGTTATCATCCCGTCTCCCAAGAGACCAATCTTCTCGAAATCTCAGTTCAGCCTCAATTTCACCACCGATCGTTAAAGGTCGGTTGAATAATTTCAATATCAATTGTTCTTCAGGTCGTTCATCTTCCTCTGGGCGTTGGGTAAATGAGGCCGCCCCTCTGTAGCTAGTATCTTCCGAATTTGATGGCAATGGCGTGTTTTCAGCAATGGCATTTGGACAAGTCGTTGACAAAGCGAGCGCTAGGAAAACAGGTGCGCAAGAACGTCTGAAAATGAATGGGTTTGCATAACGAACCAAATTTTTTACGGCGCAGAACAAGCTCATATTCCAAGGCGCTGCTCAGTGAGTTCAAGTAAAGCCAGGGTAAAGGGTTTTCGATCAGAGAACAGTGTACTGATATAGATATGCCTGGCAAGCGTTAAAACCTCATAGGTTTGAATACTTTGACGTTTAATATCGGGATTCAATTGTAAATATCGGTTACTAAGTGCATGTTTTACATTGATAAGCGCATCGGCATCATTGAATGTTCGTAAGCTGAATTCAGTAATATGAGCAATGAAATTTCCGATATCAAGCGCAGGGTCTCCTTTGCAATAAAGATCAAAATCTAGCAGATATAATAACTTGCCATTCACTATGATTTGATCAGCGTAAAAATCTCGGTGAATACCGCATAAAGGAACCGTTGGGAGGTTATTTCCTAGTTTTTTACAATGCTTTATTATGTGTTTAATTCGTATAGACCAATGGGGGTTTTCATCGGCTGTTTTGAAGAGGCGATTGTTCAAAATATCTAATTCGTTTGCCATGGTGTGACAACGCTTGGTCGGAATATCGCTACTATGAATTTTGAATGCCGATTCGGCTACCTGTTTGGCTAGGTGCTCTCCGCGTGAACCCGCAAGCATTGCCTCCAGTTCAGTGCCAGACACTTTCAGTTGCAACATCATATGCCAATGAGGAATTTCTCCAACTGGGTAGGGTATTTTGATATTGTCATCTGTATTGTTGTCGTTAAAGCCACCCTTCCATAGCGAGTTGAGTACAGCCCAAGTTTTATGATCGTGACTTTTCATACGTATCTTGGCCATTAATGTCATGGCAAGTGGCGGGTTATGAGTGTGCTTGACCAGAAGATCATATTCAATAAGACAGCGCCGTCCAGGTTTGTGACGCCTGAGTCGAATGGCAATGAGTTGCGGAAAAGTGTCATCGTGCAGAAAAAAAGGCAACCTTGATAATTCGGCTTGTACGGCTACGGCATCAAGTGCTTGGTGAGCACCTTCAAACGTCTCGTTGACAAGCTGGGTCAGTGGGGTTTTCATGGTCATATCCAGGGTGATCATGATGCCGTTAACTAATCTGTCGATGAGAGGAGTGTAGAATGTCGTTTATTTGTTCCAATATTTTATGGATACCTTCTGGCCAATTGGGTTTACGGGATCTGAAGGGTCTATGGGCCAGCGAAAACAATCCCGCTGCAATGTAATAGCGAAGCGCGTGAGTCACCTTTTTTTGTGCTGTAGATTGATAGCCCTCAATGAGTGACTCTATCAGTGACTCCGCTTGTTGAGGCGTTAATTTTCCTTTGTATTGGCGCCTTAGTAGGTGCGCGATAAACAGGCCTAAATCTTCCAAAGGATCGCCACAAATATTTTGATCGTTATCGATAATGGCGACTTGCCCTTTTTCCATGAGTATCACTTGACCGGGCGCAAAATCGCGATGTATGCGTTGAGTAATAGGTGCCTCTCGCAAGCGGTTTTGGTTGATACTGGTGGCTAATTTGTGCGCAAGCGAAGCGAGTGGTGGATGAAGTTGGGCAATGGTTGTGGCACGAGTGGATAATTTATCGGCCTGCATAGGGAGTGAGCTTTGTGGTAGCCCGTCTGTTGTTAATGCATGAAATTCGGCTAATGCCGCGCCACTTGAGTATAAATCATGGTTTGTCGGGTTGGTGGTTATCTCAGCTTCCAACAGTCGTCCGGGGAGCCATTCAAAGGCTAGGCATTGATGTTGTGGTGATTGCCCTAATGTGCGGGGAATACGCAATTGACTGGTCGTTGGACAATCGATCATGGTCGCGGATGCAGACTTATCATAGTTGCGTTTGGCATAGTGTTTAAGTAGTACGCTGGTGGTGTCATCGAGATGAATCCGCCCTACATAACGTCGTTGCGGTTTATAGGCCAGCGTTTCAAAATCGCTCGACCAGGCTTTAACCTTGCTAGGCAGCAGCGTTTTTAAAATTTTCTGTCTACTATCATGGTTCATCAATTGTGCAAGCACGGGCAGTTTGATATCTCCTGGAAAGAGAGAAACGAGCACTTGATTTTGCAGCGCAAAGTGATACTTGTCGGTTAGGGTGGGTAGCTTGTTCCAGGCTTTGCTGTTAAAGGCTGTCGCGTGGATCAACATGGGCGTGGCAGCATCCTGAATCACCACTTGATAGGCAGCCAGGCAAGACTGTGTGGGTCGGTAGCGTAGATAGGAGAGTTTTACACTGGTTATATTCAGCTCAGGCTGAGACATGCGTAATGCGCTAAGGAAGGCGTCGGGGTCCATCACCGTCTTCATTCCAGAAATCGCTTGTTCTCGTTGGATAACGTTAACATCAAAAGTTGACAACATAGTTAATTCCCTCCTGCTTTATGCCTTTCAAGTCTGTATTAAACGTCGCAGCATCGTGCTGCTTGGTCTGCATTAATTGGGGCTGACTGCCTTGCTCTATCATCTGCCCTTGTCGAAAACCATCAAGCGTTTCGTTGCTTGAAACGTTAGGCGGTATTTCAACCTCTTTTTTTAACATGCTCATGATGTTGTGAGCTTTGTCGTAGAGTTCGATGAATGCATAATATCGTTTATTAACTCAAGCATAATCAAAGTCTCTTTTGGCCAGTTGGATTTGTGATTTCTAAAAGGTGAATGCGTTAGCGAAAAAAGTCCTGCGGCGACGTAACAATAAAGTTTAGGTGTCACGGTTTTTTGTGTGATGGACTCATAACCTTCAATTAAAGCTTCAATCAGTTGTTCAGTTTGATCATGAGTTATTCGTTTGGTGTATTTGTCTCTAAGTAAATGCGCAATGAAGAGGCCTAGATCTTCCATAGGATCACCACAACGGTTTTCATCATGATCGATAATAGCGACCTGTCCTTCTTTCATTAAAATGACTTGCTTAGGATAGAAATCGCCATGTATTCGCTGCATAGCAGAGGGTTCATGTTGTAGGTTTTCGACGATCAGCAAGGCAGTGTCATGGGACAACTTGCCTAGTGATGGGTAAAATTGAGCAATGGTTTTAGCCATGTCTGTTAATTTTTCGGCTCTCATTTTAAGGTTTCGGTGTGTTAGACCCCTTGTGGTTATGGTGTGAAACTTAGCCAATGCGACACCGCTTGCATGAAGAGAGCGAGCGTCAGGGCTGGTTTTTATTTCAGTATCTAATAAGGTTCCTGGCAACCACTCAAACATCAGGCTTTGATAGCTTTCTGAGGTTCCAAGTAAACGTGGGATTCGTAATTTTTCGGAGGTTGGAGCCTGAACATTAGCCGCTAATACCGAACTATGATATTTGCGTTTACGATAGTGTTTTAACAGCACACTTTTTCCGCTTTTGAGCGCCAGTCGTCCGACGTAACGACGCTCTGGCTTATACGCCAAAGTTTCGAGCTTTCCCTGACCAGCTTCAAGATGGGCAGGAAGCAGGGTTTTGATAATGTTCTGTCTGCGTTCTCTATTCATGAGCTGATCGAGAGCGATTAATTGAGTATCTCCTGGAAAAAACGAAAGCAAAACTTGATCTTGCAATATAATATGATGATTGCTAACAG
>JAKITI010000021.1 GCA_021648145.1 Gammaproteobacteria bacterium | reverse complement strand
TTGTTTCTTCACTTCGACCCAGTGCTTTTTCTACGGCCTGAATTTTAAATGATTTTGTGAAGTTTCTTCTCATTTCTCTCTACCTCTATATGAAAATTAGAGGCGACAACTAGCCTGACACAGGGGGAACGCAAGCTGGCATAGGTTTTTCCGCCACCAGTAGGTACTGTAAGCGTATAGATTCCTTGTGCATCCTGTGCCCGATCCCGGCAGGTATTGGAAATCTGTCGCCGCAACTCATCAATGGGCTTGTCGCCGTCCAGCTCACTGATTGCGTGCTCAAGCCGTTTGATCGCTATCGCCCACTCAACGGACTGATTGCTTCTATGTTGTTTGTTTTCAGGGCATTCAAAATCTGCGCTGTTCATACGATCTGCATCGATCAGGCAGCTAAATAACAGTCGAGTGAAAAAACCAATATTGAATGACCGGATGGATTTATTAGGTGCCTGAGAAACTGTTTTTAGTCGCCCGAATACGTTTTGGATTAACTCCTTGTTAAGCAGTGCTTCCAGTTTTTTAACATACTCTTCCGGCGCACTGTTCAGCGATTCATTTTTATGGGTTTTGTCATCCGGCTTACCCATTCTGACCGAAAAACTGTTCTCACCCTCTGGCTTCAAACAATCGATCAAACCACTGTGGTGAGATGCAATACACAACGCCAATATCTGACCAATCAGCTGCCCCTGTGGCCCCCATTTTTGGCACGCTTTCCATGCCCACTGTGCTCCGGCACTTGAGTGATCAATCTTGCCCTTTAGGCCATCAAAATCAACGTAATTTTCTTCGCCAAACTTGATTTTCCCAGTGGCTGAGCCTATGTATGATTGAAAGTCCGCACTAAATTTGCCCATATCATGGAGCAATCCAACTAATGTCCCCACATCAGACACACCGATCTTTGATGCTAGTTGAGCGGCAATCTCACCAACCTCAGCAAGATGCTTAACAAGCAACTGCTCTTCCCCATTTTTTCGTCTATGAGCAATAAACTGAGCGGCAATTTTTCCCATTAAAAAATCCCTTTATATTTTCATCTGAAAACAATAAGGGATTGACTATGCTACGATTTAATCCATAAATCCATTAAATATCGAATCAAAGGGGTTATTGATTCCGTATAAAAGCACTGTACTTATTTGATTTTCTATCTACGCCACGCTGCTGGGGCATTGCGTATTATCCTAGAAAACTCAGCTGGATCACAGAAGTCCACACAAGCTACATTCAACGGTCTTTGGCTTTTGTTTGTTGTCTAAATTTTCTTTGGCCAACGTCTTGAAGTGTGAAACACTCGCAAGATTTCAATTTTATTATCACGCACCCGATACGGTAAAATAAATGAGGTTTTATCCACAACCAGCTCTTTTGTGTTTGATACTCGCCCCAGTCTTCCAATACCTGGCTGCTCACTTAGTAAAGCAACCTTGTCTTTGATCCTCTGCACTATGTTTTGAGCCGCTTGAGGGTTGTCCTGGATTATATAGTCTTTTGCCGATTTCAAATCCCAAATAGCTCTTTTAAACCAGACAACCTTCATCACAATGGCGGTTGGCTCTCGTGGTCAGTTCCCCAGGTTTCCATCCAGGCCATAACCGTATCATTATCAACAAACTGATCTGGGGCAGCAATATCAGCTTCAGCTACGGCCTCTTTAATTTCCTGGACTTGCCATTCATTATTAGCTAAAAATAATTTGAGTGCTTGCGTAGCCAGATATGCCTTAGAGCGATCAGTCGCTCCCGCTAAATTTGAAAGACGATCATTGGTTTCATCATCAAGACGAAGCGTCATAGTTGTAGTCATTGTGATTCTCCTGCGTTCACATGCATTCATCATAGCACAATATATGCTCTAATTTTTTTCTGTTGCTTTTGATAGAAAACTCACGCAGTACTTGAGTACCCACTGGCGGCATTGAAGTGGGAACAATATGCAAGGGACTCGGCAATTATTAAAGTACCAATCTTACTTGACTTTTTTTCAACCAAAGTTTACATTTTAAAATGCAAACAATCCTAGAAGAGACATGAAATGGAAGCAACTGCAAAAGATTTAAGATTCCACTCCGCTGAGTTACTTAACACAGTAAAAAGGGGTGAAGAGGTCGTTATTACATATCGTGGCAAGCCTTGTGCCAAGTTAGTGCCCATTGAGGATGATAACGAATTAACAAATACAGATGAGCTATTTGGAGTATGGAAAGATAATGAACAAACAGAAGATGTAGATCATTATGTAAGAGATATAAGAAAGGGCAGATTCAATGCTAATTGATACCGATATTATTATTTGGTATATGCGTGGAAACCAAAAAGCTTATGAAGCGCTCAATAAAAGTAATCGTTTCAAAATCTCGGTAGTCACATACATGGAGCTTGTTCAAGGCATGAGAAGCAAGCATGAATTAATCTTGTTGCGAAAATCCTTAAAGGCATGGAATACAAAAATCATCTACATTACCGAAGAAATTTCCAGCAAAGCCATGTTTTATGTTGAACAACATTATTTGAGCCATTCAATGCAACTCGCAGATGCTTTAATTGGAGCAACGGCGGTATCTCATGGCATTCCTTTGCTCACTGGCAATAATAAACACTATAGAATTGTTAAAGAAATTGAAATTAATAAGTTCAATCCCTGAATAAAATTTATACAAGCTCTACTCAACAACACCATGAATCCGAAGATAGCCTGAAGGGCACCGAAAATGGTGAAAGTTACAGCAAGGAGAAATGGGTAACCGTTCTGCAATATCACTAAAAGAGCTTCATACGGATGTGCTGCTATAGGGTGCGTATGTTCCCTGCTCTATTTTTGTTCACCAAAACCGATGCCCTTCACGCCACCCTCTTCCCAGATTACACCTCCTTTTTTCGCCCCTGACTGCGCACCAGCAACAACCCAGTCAATAACATCAGGATTGCAACTCCAGCAGGAATTCCATAAACCTTCATCAAGTCAGGGCTCTCAGGCAACACCAGCCAATACCAGGTCGTTAACGTATGACGCGCTCCAATCTCGCCATTATTTCCATCCCAGTTGGCAAAAGAGATGGGGATGAAATCACCTTCATTGAAACTGACATCACCCGACTCTTCATTTCCTTGACGTGGCCGCTTCATCATCACTTGCCAACGACCATCCTGCCATTGCCCTGTGGCAGTTAAACTATCATCGCCTTTTCGCATCTCAAGCTTCTGATCAGGGCCACTGGCATCAAGCAGAGCGACCCGCTCAGTCATTACAGGCTCGACGCTGCCCGCATTCCAATACCACATTGTGGTGGGGCGAGCGCTGTCACCATGTCGGTAGAGCGGTTTAATCACGACGGGTGAAGTTTCAAACGACTCTGCTTTGGGAAACTGAATCGCCAATGCATCAGAGTGCATATCCAGAGAGTCATCATGAATCTGTGTCGCCACGGGTTCACCTGGGCGGCTATCAGTGCGATCATTCAGATCCATCAGAAAAGCAATTTCATCATCGTTATAGAGTACCCGTACGGTGACGGCATCACTCAGCGGTGTAAAAAGACGCTCTTCCTTAATCATATTCGGCACAAGAGCCAGCGTGACTGCGGGCGCATTAACCCAGGCTTCGGCTGCTGGATCATCAGGCAGCGCACCTTCTACTTTCTGCCCTCGCACCACTGGCTCGTCGTTAGGCTGCACCGTGGTTTCTCTCAAACTGTAAACGAAATTGGCGATATGCCAGCGATCATCAATTGAAACGGAATCTTGATTGCCCTCTTCTGTGGCTCGATGAGCAGGCATCGGTGTGCCGGGTATGCCGATAGAAAGACGGCTATAAATTCTCTGGATTGTCTCACTGCGCGACTTGTCATCCCCTCCTGCCACATTGCTGATGCGCCATGTCCACGGCTTTGTCAAATCACGAGGCCAGAGGCGGTTGCCCCAATCATCTTCCAGTTTCTTGCCCGATGTAATGTTACCGCGTCCTTCCAGACCATGACACTTACCACAAATCTCTTTAAAAACTGTTTCACCTTGCGCCACCGACTCATCACTGAAAGCAACCTGCCCATCCAGTGGTTCATTTGCAGTGATCTGCACATAATCATCTTTAAGGTAATAGCCATCGTCATCGAACGCTTCATCATCGGCATCTTCCGGTGCCCATGCTGCGGTCATATCGAAACCTTTGATGATTGGAATCAGGCTGCGAATCTGCTCATCACTCATCAATGTATCCCAGCCCGGCATACCGGTACTCGGGAAAAGCCCAAATTTAATGATGTCGAAGAGATCGCTATCTTTTGGCAACGTTGTACCTGGCGTCGTTTTGTATTTAAAAAGCCCCAATGAAAAGTCACGCGGTTTGGGATAAAGATAGTCCGTCGCGGCGCCATCGCCCATTCCCTGCTCGCCATGACACACCAGACAACGCTGTTTATAAAGCGCCATTCCCATCTGCCCTTTACGCTCTTTTGATACCTTGCCTTTCATTCCAGTCACTGCTCTGGAAATATCCTGATCCCAAATCCTAGGAACTTGCTCAACGTAGTCAAAAAGAAAGGTGACCACTTGCCATACCTGCTCTTCATCAAGCATCTCATGCCAGACCGGCATCGCAGAGTTCCACGGCGTTCCCTCTTTAGGCAGCCCGGGGCCACCGGTCGTGATACGCCAGAAAAGATATGACTCTTGCAACTGGGCAATCGTGCCCACATCCTGGAAATTAGCCGGTTTTGGATTAAAGCCACTGGCATAGTGCCCCTTACCATCCAGCAGATCACCATGACAATAAAAACAGTTCTGATAATAGATTTCAGAACCTGCGGCAATCACTTCATCGTAACGTTCCCAGGCGGCTTCTGGCTCAGACTCCATCTGCTCCAGAATTTCAGTGCGCAACGGATTTTCCAGTGTGGCCAGATCATATTTATTGCCATAAACCTTCACAAATGCAGGCGGAGCCGGGTGAACTTGACGCAGCTCCACTGGCGCATCAATGGAGGGTTTGACCATGCCGTAGGTCACGTAACCCACCAATAGAGGGATAAAAATCAGATACGCCCAGCGCACAACAGACAACTCCGGCTTTCTGAGCACATTCAGAATCGGTGACTTAAACTCACTCCAGCGCTCTTCGTCATACGAAAAATAGAGCAACACGCCGACGATGGTGATGATCATGTATTGAATCATCAGCGTCTGGGGCAACAGCGGTGGAAAAGCGTTATCGAATACCAAATAAGCGAATATAGTAAACAGTACCGCTTGCCAAAATGCCGGAATCTTAAAACCTTTCATTAAATGACCCCCATTAAATACTTCATTTCTGCTTCGCTAAAAATTGAACCATCATTTCCATCTCTTTAGCCGTCACCTGCTCAGCAAAAGTGGCGGGCATCATGCCGCCTTCAAACCCATCGGGTATGACGGCTTCAGGGTCAATAATGCTTTGCCTGATCTCTTCAACACTCAAGCGACTGCCTATGCCCTGTAGTGAAGGACCCAACAATACATCAGAACCTTCTAACGAATGACATGCCGCGCAACCCAGTTTGGCAATAACCTCTTCCGCCGACTGCGCGGCTTTGGGTGATGCCTCAGCGGTCGTGGAAGCTGCGGGCGCTTCACTCGGCAGTGATACCGTCACATCATTGCCATCCTTCGCCTGCATAAAAGCGATCACGGCATCCATTTCAAGTGCTGTAAGTTCAATGGGCGCTTTATCTACCGCAGGCATTTGGGATTCCGTATCGTTGCTGCCTTTTTTACCAAAACCAGCCACGACATAGATGCCAGGGTTCACCAATGATTCGAGAAGATAAGAGCCATCATCGGTCGCCGTTCCCTCATAACGCTCATCGGCTAAATGCTTTTTGGACGTTGCCGTCATATCAAGCACCAGAATATCGGGCGCACGCCCCAGGTCGTTATGACAAAGCGAACATGTTCCCTTGCCGTGGAACAGCTCTTCTCCCAGCTCGACAAATGACTCCATCGTCAAAGCCCCGATATCCACCTCTTTATCGACCGGCGCTTCCCCTTCAACCTGTGGCAACAGATTAGTAAACAGAGTGAAGACTATAATCAGAAACAGGCTAAAGCCCATCGTTTTTACCAAGACCGAACCTGAACTCGCAGTTTTATGCTCCGTAGGATCACTCACACTCCACCCCCTTCACGCACGGTCTTTGTTGTGGGTGACAGCTGAATCGGCGGTATCTGGCGCTGCCCACTGAGCGATGCAATCCAGAAAACAAAGAGCACCAGCAATACAAAGAGCACTGTGGTAATCGTAATCATATTGCCTGCATAGCCAATAGTAGGAATGTAATTATCTGGCGAACCATCTTTCATCACGGTGTAAACGTGCCAATGGGTGCGTACTGAAGAGCGCACATAACCCATCAATGCCATCAGCCAAGTAAAGGCAATAGGCAACGCAAAGAGTGCATATTGTGAGCGATCACTCACCTGCCCCCAACGCGATGGTGTTTTCTTCGCGCCCTTCGACATCATGGCATCAATCACCACACCGGCGATAATCACCACCAGCGTCGAAGCAACCTGAATCACACTGGAACCCACTTTATAAACGGTATTAGAAAAGTAACCGTAATAGACACCGACAAAAATGATATTCACCACAGCCACAACGTAGATGGCGACCATAATGGCATTACCCGTGTTCACCCATGGAACGGTGAACTCTTTATTCGAGCGGTTATAGAGCTGAAAAGAGAGAAAGGTGAAAATCAACATCAAATTCACCGCCACATTCTTCGCTGGCATAATACCCAGCGGCCCCAAGATACCGTGGTGACTGCCACCCAGTGCCGCCGACTCTGCTGAAGTCAAAATCAGTGTATGGGGAGTTACCCAGATAAGAAAACAGGCGGTGATAACAATAGCAATATATTTAATCGCACCTTTGTAGCGATCAGCCCCCGCGTTGCGCGACATGCCCGACCAAAGATAATAGTTTGCCGCCAGTAAAATCGTACCGATCAACACCGCCTGCACAATAAACAACCAAGCGAGAATACCGCCCATCGCAGTAATTCCCATCTGCTGAGAATAGGCATATATTTCAGCCATCAACCAGTAGCCCGCGAACGGCAAGGGCAGAAATGCCAGTACCGCAATAAAATTAGAGGTGTAGCCCATCCAGTCATAATGCGCTTTCTCCTCTGCCGTGCGAGCAGCCAGACATTTATAAGCCGCATAAGCCCCCACCACTGCGCCACCAAAAGCAATATTGGCAATAAATCGGTGTAAGTTAATCGGATTCCACAGCGGTCCTTTCATGACTTCCCAGATATTGCCGATCACCGCACCCACTTCATTCACTCCTGAAGGTGCCATCATAAATGTCGCCCATGAATTGGCGACCACCATCAGCGTCAAACCGACACCATTGAGCAGTAATCCGAGCGAAAGGTGAACCCATTTAGCATTGCCGTAGCGGAGTGCATTCCAGCCGTAGTAATAGATGTAAAGCACCGCACTTTCCATGAAAAAAAGTATGGCATAGACCATCATCTGCGCCCCGAACACCCTCATCATGTAGGCCATAAAGTCGGGATAGAGCAGAAACAGCGCCAGTGACAGTGACCCGCCAAAAAGTGCCGTAATCGAGTAGGCCGTGATGCAGATTTTCATGAACTCGTGCGCCATGTCATCATAACGAGCATCGCCGGTTTTCACGCCCATCAACTCAATCACAAGAACAAATAGCGGTACCGACAGCACCAATGCCCCAAAATAGAGATGCATTTGAGCCAATACCCAAACGATGGAGCGACTACTGGCACCGATATCTGGATAATCTCCAGCCCCCAGTTTAGGTGCGGCTTTAAGTTCGGTTTCAGCGATACCGCTCTCTGTTGCCTCAGCTACATGCAAATCACTGATTACACTATGACCACCATCCACACCACTAAACGCACCGAGCGTCAGTGCCGCCATCAGTAGCAGGAGAAAAGGGGCTACGATAGCCGGTCTGAACAGTCCTCTTTTCATAAAATACTCCAAGGCCTATTTTATTGTGCAGGGGTCATATCAAGGTTCAGAGGCAGACCCTGAATACTCATCACAAAATGATCGAGCCCGTAGAAAAAAAGCAACACCACAAGGAACGCACCCACCCAGACTTTTACTTGTTTGATATCCATTAACTGACCTCTAGATTCTTATACATTTATTAGTGACTCACTTCGATTCCATGGGAGTAGATCAACAACCACCAGAAAAAAACCAGCAATCCGATCAACACACCCCAAAACAGTTTTGTCCCCCATGTCGTGCGGTAACCGGTATCACCACTGGCTTGCTCGGCACTTTTATCATCGACCTTACTCAACCTACCCCTCCCGACTGACTTAGCAGCACATAAAAACAGTATTTACACAAACGACAAGCAACACCTATGCCAATGGTTAAAAAATCAATAGAAATTTTTGTAACATCTTATTTAAATTAGAAAAAATAGATCTCAAAAAGAGAATAGAGTATTGCCCTGCTTTCAGCTTATTGAACGAAGCATTCCATTCTCTCAATCTGACTGGAACAAATTGAGTTACCGACATAAATTGAACGTATCGTTCTATTGTTTTTCTTAATCACAAAGAATGAGTGAATAAATCATTCAGATTGATCGAGCCAAAATTAAATAAGTGCTCTCTATAAACTGTCTAAAACTACCCGCCTATTTAACCCATAAAAAATCTTTAAAACCAAAGAGATAAAGCTGTCTAAAGTTGGTTTTAGCCATCAATCATTCGCAAAAAAAACGTAATTCTACAAACTGGCACATTACATGCACTCTTCCTCTTAAATATTACGTTCACGAAATAGAGCACTTAAAATTATGACAAGCAGTTCAAAAACAGTGACCGCCATACGCAACCTTTTAAATACCGGAGATGAACTGGATCGCTGTTGTTCGTGCCGCACGCTGGGGATACTGGGGAATTCATCCGTTGTCTCTGATCTGGTTGAAAGGCTGCGCGATGAAGATATTGATGTCTGCCTAGATGCCATCAACGCACTCGGACAACTGGCTGATTCCAGCGCCATTGAACCACTCATCGACTCCCTGACTAACGATCCCGATGGTGATGTCAAAACCGCAGTGGTCACGGCTCTGGGCAGCATCGGCAATACCGAAGTTGCGCCCCACCTGATAGAGATAGCTCTGGCAAAACCTGAAAACCTCGAATGGGATGATGAAGGTGATTGGGATTGCTGGTGGGATATGCAACGCGAAGCGGTGAAAGCGCTGGGGAAAATGAAAATTGCCGAAGCTGTTCCTACGCTGGTGACACTCCTTAAAGATGAAGATGAAATTAGCCAGGATATTGAAGATGAACTGTTCACTGCGCTTATCACTATCGGTGGCGCAGGTGAAACAGCCGTGATTGATCAATTGATAAGCGGTAAACCACGTCAGCGCCGCCGTGCTGTAAAAGCACTTGCGAGTTCCACATCACCAGAAAGCTCAACCGCTCTATTAGAAGCACTGAAAGATTCTGATGACTCAGTACGTAGCAGTGCTGTCGAAGCATTGGCACAGCACAAGAGTGGAGCCCCTGTGGCAGCGCTCTTGCTGATGCTGAAAGACTCATCCAATAGTGTACGTCAGTCGGTAATGATGGCCATGTCCCGATTAGGCAGTGATCATGACATCTCTAGCAAATCAGCCATAGAACCAGATACTTTGCTGGAGCTGATCAATGATAACGATCCATTAGTACGCGCAACAGCACTGGGAGTCGCTTCTGATCTACTGCCGATCAGCGATCTGAATAGCAAAACTCTGCAAGAGATCCTCCTGAAAAGAGTCGTAGAGCCTCACATCGAAGTTGCCTCGGCAGCATGCAAGCTGGCCGGAAACTTGAAAGACCCTAAAACAGAACAAGCGCTTGTGGTGGTACTGATGGATCATCATCAAGAGCCTATGGTGCGCCGGGAAGCAGCGCTCGCTCTGGGAAAACGTAATGAAGAAAGCGCTCTGGTACTCGCAAACCTGACAAAATCACTGGCTGACAGCGATCAAGTCGTTCGTCTTTCAGCCTTGAGTGCTTTAATGGAGCTGGCTCGTAATGCCTCCAGTATATCAGAGCAGATACCAGCCTCTCTTGCCATTGTGATCGCTGCACTTCGAGGAGAGATTAAACTCGGTGACGACGAAAAAATAGAGAGCGAAGAAATTTCAGACGAAGAGCCACAAGGTATCATTGAAGAGTTAGTCGAAGAAGAAAAAGCAGAAGAGACTCCCATCATTACCTCCACTCTGGATGCCATTATCATGGAGGGCGAGGAAGCAGCCATTCAACAGAAAACCAGCCGTGCAGACACAGGCGATCTACCCACCCCTGAATCACTGCCCGATGTTGAAGATGCATCAAGACTCGACGAATATTTGCACCTGGTAGAGAGTGATCGTGAAAAATTCAAGACACTTTGCAAACCAAAAATACTGGATATCAAAACAGACGTACGCTCACTCAGTGCGCGTATTCTTGGCGAATGCGCCCGACCCGAAGTGGTCTACGCTCTGCTGGATGCGCTGCAAAATGAATCCACTGATGTACAGATTGATGCCATCGACTCTCTTACCCGCATTGCCATGACAGCACCTGAGACCGCAGGCCTAGCAAATGCTATGGGGCCGATCACACACCGCCTCTATTTTGGTGAACCCCCGCTACAGATCGTCAGTGCCAAAGCACTGGGTATCATGGCCAACCAAAATGCGACCCCTTCTTTGCTTGAAAAGCTGAACGATGAAGCGCCCATGCTGCGCTCTCAAATCATTGATTCACTGGTTCAGCTGCTGCAAGCCAATAAAATCCCAATGCGCGAACAAACCTCACCCGTTGATCACATCAATTACGAAACAGTCGTTGAAGCACTGCTTGAAAGACTGGATGACGAGCACCCCATCGTTCGTCGCAATGCGGCTCAGGCAGTTGCTGGTCTAGGGCAGAATATTGGTGACCACCAATATCGCCAAAATGTGGTAGAGCGCATTATTCAGGTGGGTCTTACCAGCACAGGAGGCGATGCGGAGGGTATGGGAAGCGCCTTGCGACGACTTGATTCAGAGTTGGCAGAAGCCAGGCTTTTAAAGCAGCTCAATGAATCAAAAAACAGCCTTGAACGCCGTTTCACCATCGAGATGCTGGAAGGAGTCTTAAAACCAGCAGCCTGAAAAATATTGATTCAAAATTAATAAGAGGAATGATAAAAATGAAAAAATCAGTCATAGCACTTTCACTCATCACTGCGGCAGCCTTACCATTAAGTGCACATGCAGCTTATAAAGTTGTTGATGTGGCTAATGGCGGCAGCGTCAGTGGTAAAGTCTCTTTTAGTGGCAAAGATCCCGTCGCCAATAGTTACCCCATAGCCAAAGATAGCGATACTTGCGGAACAGGCGAACGGCTGATCGACTTTGTAAAAGTTAACAACGGTGCGCTCAATGACACCGTTGTCTACCTAGCCAAAGTCAAGGAAGGTAAAGCGTTCAAAGCTGAACTTGAAAATCCAGTGCTTAATCAAAAAAAATGTGAGTTCAGCCCTTTTCTGGGTGTCATGAAAAATGGTGACAAACTGACCATAAATAACTCTGACCCAGTACTGCACAACATTCACACCTACGAGCTGATTGGCAAAGTAAGAAAAACAGTCTTTAACATCAGCCAGCCTTCAGACCTGAAAACCTTGGACAAAACAATAAAACTGAAACGTGGCACTTCAATGAAATTAGAGTGTGATGCTCATGACTTCATGCATGGTTTTACCTTTGTCGCCAAAAACCCCTATTACGCAGTCGTCAAGCCCGATGGCAGCTACACCATTGATAACATTCCAGCGGGAAAATATAAGATTCGGGCATGGCACGGCACACTGGGTGAAAAGAAAGGAAAAGTTGAGATCAGTGCCGGTGGTAAAGAGAGCGTTGATTTTGCATATAAAGGCAAATAATGAATCGCTCTCCAGAGGATTTTCGCTACCGTTTCACCGCTTTTGACTATATTGCAATGGTTGGTTTCAGCATCAACATGATTGTGGTTGCAGTCATTGTGGTGAATTGGTTGATGCATTAAAGAATCAATCAAAGGGGTCAGAGTAAGTTGATTCCCTGCTAACACGGTTTGTTTGTCTCTGGTTCCCACGCAGGAGCATGGAAACGAGAAAATCGAGTCTGACCCCTTTGATTAGTAGAGGATAATAATTTCTATGACAGCTCATGCGTTAGAAACAAAGCAGGAAGAGACTGCCCCACTACCAGGCTATAACTCCATTTTAGTGGCCGTAGATTCATCCGACCATAGCAATAAAGCCCGTCAGGAAGCACTCGAACTGGCGAGTTTCTTTAACAGTAAAATCACCGCCACTCACGTTTATGCCGCCAAACTTCACGACATTCGCTTCAAGCAGATGGAAGGTGGCCTGCCAGAAGAATTTCGCATGGAAGACGAACTGGAACGGCAACGCGATGTGCATGACGACCTCATCACACGCGGCCTATCCATCATTACCGACTCCTACCTTGATCAGGTAGAACGTGATTGTGCAGATGCAAATATCGAATTCAAACGCCGCCCTTTAGAAGGCAAAAACTACCGCGAACTGGTGCGTGAATGTAATAACAAAAAGAGTAGTTACGAATTGCTTGTTATGGGAGGAGCGGGTCTTGGGGCGGTTCATGGCAACCGCCTCGGAACTGTTTGTCAAAGAGTTGCGCGTCGCTCAGATATTGACACCCTTATTATCAAAGACCCAGAGCAATCCATCAACAAAGGCCCTATCGTTGTAGGAGTCGATGGATCGTCACGCAGTTATGGCGGCCTGCTTACTGCCCTGTCGCTGGCACGGCAATGGAATGTTGAAGTCAAAGTCGTCGCTGCTTTTGACCCTTACTATCACTACGTTGCATTCAATCGAATCGCTGGTGTGCTATCTGAAGAGGCGGGTAAAGTATTCAAGTTCAAGGAGCAAGAAAAACTGCACGAAGATATCATTGATTCCGGCCTCGCAAAGATTTACCAAGGTCATCTCAAAGTCGCTGAATCAATCGCCGCTGATCACGACATGAAGATTGAAACTGTATTGCTTGATGGCAAACCGCACGATGTCATCATGAAGTACCTGAAAAAGGTCAAACCATCACTGCTCATTCTAGGAAAAACAGGCGTGCATGCTGATGCTGAACTCGACATCGGCGGCAACAGCGAGTACCTGCTGCATGATGCCGAATGTGCCGTGCTGCTCAGTCAGCGTCAGCATCAGCCGGAAGTGGATCGTCTTGCATCAGTCACCACATCATGGAGCATTGAAGCTGAGCGTCGCATGGAGCGTGTTCCTTCCTTTGTGCGCCCCATGGCACGCATGGCCATCCTGCGTTATGCCCAGGAGAAAGGCCACACGATTATCACCGAACGTATCGTGGAAGAAGCTACTGCCGAATTGATGCCCGATCATGCAGAGCAAGCGATGGAAGAGATCGTTTGTGCACACGATGCGGGTGATTTGAAACGTCGAGCCACCAATAACGAAGTCATGCGTTGGGACGATGATGCCACAGCACTATTAAAAACAGTCGATGAACTGGCATTGCGCGGCAACCTCAGCATGCGAGCTGAAAAAAAGGCACGGTCACAAGGCAGAAACCGAGTCAAAAAAGCTGATATTGAACCCTTTATGAGCAAACTGCTATCTAGTGAACCCAGTGATAATTTAGAAATTACTTGGCAAGCTGCCGCTTTAGCACGATTAGCACGCGTTCCTGAAGGCTTTATGCGTAATACATCAAAAGATCGTATAGAGCAGTATGCCAAGCAAAATGATATTAACGAAATCACACTTACAGTCGCAGAGCAAGGGCTCAAACAAGCTCGAAAGGCGATGAATTCAATGGAATCAGGCTCGATTGATTCTGATGACCGCTCTGCACGCGCCCGCACCGCCCCTTCAAATATCACTTGGAGCGCCGCCGCTGAAGCACGTATGAGTAAAGTGCCTGTCGGTTTTATGCGTGATCTCACACGTCAACGAATTGAAGCATTTGCGACCCGCCATAAAATCGATGGCATCACCCCACAGCTTATTGATGAAAAATATGCCGAGTGGAATGCAGGCTCAGCCAAGCAACAGATGAAAATGCAGTGGGATGAACACGCCGCACAGCGCATCGAAAAAATCCCTGACTTTGTACGCGGCATGGTAATCAAAGAGACTGAGCAGTGTGCGGCGCAGAATGGCATAACGACCGTCACGGAAGAGATTCTTGACAAAGCCACTGCTCACTGGAAAGAAAAAGGTATTTTCCACTCGGAATCTGATCCAAAGATGTATAAAAAATAAGGTAGGAAAATTAGATTATGGAGAGCAGTACCGACACAAATGATCTTTTTCTACTTGCAATCAATTTAACACGGCGTTGTAACCTCGCCTGTGATCACTGTTACCTTGATGCGCATGCGCTCAAACATGGTAGTGCGGATGAATTAACCACCGATGAGGTCAAAGGGCTTCTGGATGAGGTCGCAACACATTCAGAGCAAACAATGGTGGTACTCACCGGCGGCGAACCATTATTGCGGCGCGATCTGACCGAACTCGTACAGCACGGATCAACCGCTGGACTCGCTATTGTTGTAGGCACCAATGGCGTGATGTTGAATGAAAAACGAGCCCTTGAGCTGCAAACCGCAGGTGTGATGGGCGTGGGAATCAGCGTCGATTCTCTTGATCCAGAGCAGCACGATGCATTTCGCGGCCGCCCCGGAGCATGGGAAAAAACACTGGCCGGAATGGATGCCTGCCGCAAAATAGACCTCGCTTTTCAAGTTCACTTCTCCGTCACCGAAGCCAACGCTCACGAAATTGAAGAGATGATCCAGTTCGCTCGCAGCACTGGAGCCAAGGTACTGAATATCTTTTTCCTGATCTGCACCGGTCGTGGCGAATCAATGTCAGATATTACTGCCCAGACCTACGAACAGGTTCTCAAACAACTGGTAGAAGCTCAAAACAGAGTCAGCGACTTAATTATCCGAGCACGCTGTGCGCCCCATTTTAAACGAATCGCCTATCAAATTGACCCTGAATCACTCCTGACAAAGGCGCAAGGTTACGAAGGCGGCGGTTGTCCTGCGGGCACGCACTATTGTCGTGTCACTCCTGAAGGTGGCATCACAGCCTGCCCTTACATTCCAGATGAAGAGGCCAATATTCGCACCACACCTTTTTGGGAAACATGGCAACACAGCCCTGGCTTTCAGCAACTTCGCAATCCACAACTCAAGGGAAAGTGTGGTGAGTGTGAATATCAGAAACTCTGTGGTGGCTGCCGTGCCAGGCCGCTAGCACTGGGCGGTGACATCATGGACAGCGATAACTGGTGTCGCTATCAACCCCAAGGTGGAGCCACTATTCTGCCATTAGTTGAAAAAGAAGAAGAGGATGTCACCTGGACGGACGAAGCGGCTCAACGATTAACGCGAGTTCCCGGTTTTTTGCGAAAAATGGTCAAAAAAAGAGCCGAAAGTTATGTGAGAGAACGTGGTGAAACGGAAGTCACAGGCGAGCATCTTTCAACACTTTCAGCGCAACGTTTTAATGGCAAAGGCCCAAAACGCCCTAGCACATCCAAAGCGGTTGGCAACGACGCTCCACTTTCATGGACTGAAGAAGCAAAACAACGAATGAATGATATTCCCACTTTTTTACGCTCAGGCGTAGAGCAGGTGGCCGAAGATGTTGCTCGCGCTGAAGGGCGGCTTGAAGTCAACGTCAAGCTTTTGAATCGGCTGGAAGCAGAAGATGAAGCGGGTCGCACACTCGATTGGAGCAGCGATGCAGAGCAACACCTTGCCTCTTTTCTTGCCGACAAACGACGCGAAGTGCAACTGTTTGTCACACCTGCTATGGAAGGTGCGGCAGAGCAACACGCAAGAAAACGGCGTGTCACTACGGTAGAATTTCAGGACGTAGAAGCTGCAATAAAGCCGATTACGGGTGGAGTCACCTGGAGCGATGAAGCGCAAAAACGTCTCAGCCAAGCACCCGACTTCATTCGTGCTGGCATCAAAAAAGCCGCTGAATTCAACGCCAGGCGTGAAGATTTAAGCTGTATCAGCTCTAGCGATCTGACTCGTTTTCGTAACCGCGCCATGATGCGTGCCGTCAAGCGCATGAAAGGGTTTGGTCTAAAAGAGCTGAACTTCGATGCTTATGCCATCGCTCGTAAAAAAGTTCCACGTCTGAAAAACAATAGCGAAGCAGACAAGCGTTTTGCCACCATCCGTAATTTTGTAGAAGAACGTGAAAATCCTGGTGAATTATTGGGGCAATCACTGATCGACCAGATGAAAGCAGAACTCAAAGCGGGCAAAAAAGTGAAGCAAGAGGTGAAAAAATGAATGATGTTGATCTCCTTGTAATTGGCGGCGGAATATCGGGTCTCACCACAGCCTGGTGGGCTGTAAGAGCTGGAATGTCCGTTGAAGTATGGGAGGCATCGGAACGTGCTGGAGGAAAGATTCGCAGTGAACGACAAGATGGCTATCTCACCGAGCAAAGTGCATCACTTTTGCTTAACTTTAGACCTGAAGTCTCAGAGCTGGTACGTCGATTAGATCTTGAAAAAGAGAAGAGCTATCGCTCAGCAGAATCAGAAGCACACCGTTATCTGCTCAATAACGGCCAGCTCACACCCATGCCGATGAAACTCGGCAGCATGATCAGCTCCCCACTCTGGAGCCTCAAAGGAAAATTACGACTGCTGGCAGAACCCTTTATGCCAGCCAGCAAACATGAAGATGAAACCGTCAGCCAATTTATCACCCGCAGGTTAGGCCTGGAGATGCTGGAAAAAGCGATGGAGCCTTTTATCGCCGGCACTTTAGCAGCCGATGCCCAATATGCCAGCGCCGCTGCGACCCTGCCCAGATTAACGGGGCTGGAACAGCGTTATGGCAGCATTACTGCGGGTGTGCTCATCAACAAACTGCTACGCCGCCGCACTGCCTGCACCACCGAAACTTTCTCTTTTAACGGTGGTATGGAAACATTAGTACAGACATTGGCCGCCACGCCTGGAATCAATTTACGTACAGGTTACCGAATGGTGGAACTGATACCCAACGGAAAATCAGGCTGGTCTATCATTGCCAATACAGCGCTGGGCACAGAGACGCGCCGAGCACGGCAAGTGGTACTAAGCACCCCAGCACCCGTCGCCGCAAACGCTGTCGCACCACTCAACAACGAGCTGGCAGAGCTGCTGGAAGGAATTAATTACGCACCTCTGGCAGTTCTCCATATGGGATTTGATCGTTCACAAATTGGCCATGCGTTGGATGCCACTGGTTTTCTGGTGCCAAAAACTGAAAGACTTCCCTTTAATGGCAACCTGTGGATGAGCGCCCTTTTTCCCAACCGTGCTCCTGTTGGCAAGGCACTTCTCACGACCTATCTAGGCGGAGCACGACAACCCGAAGCATTTGAATGGTCAAAACAACAGATGACGGAGCAAGTGATAAAAGCACTGCGACCACTGCTGAACCTGCAAGGTGAGCCAGAGATGGTATCAGTTCACCGCCACCAACAAGCGTTGCCGCTTTATCATGGCGCTTATCAGGCTCGATTATCCGCAATAGAAAAACAGCTAAAAAAACTCCCAGGCCTTCATCTGGAAGCAAATTATCGAGGCGGCGTATCAATACGTGATCGCATTGCCAGAGGAGAGCAGTTGGTGAAAAAGATGGTAGAATTACGGGAACAGAAGAAAACTCGGCACAACTCAACTCCTCATGGACAACGGCAACGAGTCACAGCCAATAACATACAAAAAGCATTAAATCCGTAGGACCCACAGGATGTATGTCTGCTAATATCTTCCAGGGGAAATTCGTGGCAGAAAACAAATTTTTTCCATTACGCATCGTCGCCATCGTATTACTGGTGATGTTAATCATTTCTTTCTGGGTAAGCTGGTATACCGAAGAGGTCTCGCTGAGCCGCTACTGCGCTGAACCACAACAGACATTAGATCATCTGCAAGATGTGTTACAAAACCCAAGACCTGCGGGTGATGGTTCAAGATTCAAGCACCTCGTCGCAGCCAAATTAATATATATTATTCCGCGCCACTCCGAAGAAAGCGTTGCTGACTACCTGACGCGTGTGCAAATACGGCTCACGAGGCACTGCAGATAATGCCCGTCACACTCACACCCAATGAGTATCGAAAACCAGTTATCAAGCGATTTTTTCTTATTTTTTTACCGCTTTGTCTATTAGTCAGTTTCACCGCCTTCACCCACTATCAGACTCGCCTTAAATTTGAGCTGATACAATTAACGGCACATGAAACACTCAATGTCGATCGTGCACGTGAGGTGATCAACAATGATCTTTACAGTGTCATCTCTGACCTGACATTTTTGGCAAAGCTCAATGAGTTGGAGACACTGCTCAACGAACCTGAGAATAACCAGGCACGTCATGCTCTCGCTCGGGAATTTTTTCACTTCAGCGAAAAAAAGAGACTTTACGCTCAAATCCGAGTCGTCGATTTAAGTGGACAGGAGATCGTGCGTATTAACTATGCACGAGGTGTTCCACAGATCGTACCGGATGAAAAATTACAGAACAAGAGTGACCGCTATTACATCAAAGAGGCTGCTGCACTGGAGCAAGGTGAAATTTACATATCGCCTTTCGACCTCAATGTGGAGGAGGATGAAATTGAGCAACCCTATAGCCCGATGATCCGCTTTGCAACACCGCTCTTTGATGATGCAGGAAACAAGCGAGCCGTTCTATTATTCAATTTTCTTGGCGAACGTTTGATTCGTAATTTCAGGCGCGCAACAAGAGATATTGAAGGTGATGTCAGCCTGGTCAATGCCGATGGATTTTGGCTCAACAGTCAATACCCTGAGAAAGACTGGGGCTTTATATTTGGCCGTGGACGCTCTTTTGCTCAAGAACAGCCCGTGGCGTGGAAAAAAATTCTCAGCAGTAGCAACGGTCGAATCAATACCTCTTCGGGTCTTTATACCTACACAACAATTTATATTATTGCACCCGACACTCACCAAAACATGAATGGCTCCAATCCATATATCACCACTCTGAAATATAATCTGCCCAATAATCAGCCCCGTTTCTGGAAAATCATCTCTCACCTCCCCACCGCCAAACTACAGGATATTTCCCAGAAAATTATCGGGACTCTTACACTGCCATATGCAGCTTCCATACTCTTTTTTCTACTCGGTTCACTGATTTTGGCATGGATCAGTATCAAGCATCGAATCAAACGCGAACAAGCAGCGTTCAATCACCGTTTTCGAAAAACTCTGGAAAATATCGAACTGGCTGCAATTACTTTGAATAATCAGGGGAAAATTGTTTACTGTAACCAATACTTTTTGAAAATCACGGGATACGATACAGACTCCGTATTAGGCCGTGACTGGTTTCATCACTTTTTACCTTTAGAAGATCAGGCTCGGGCACGCCGCCTCTTCAATGAATTGATCTCCGGCAAAGCACACCTATCGACTCCCACCACTCGCATTGTCTGTAAAAACAGTCAAGTACGGCTTATTTCGTGGAACAATACGCTCTCTTACCAACCCGCTGGAAAAATTATAGCGCTCACGGCCATCGGCCAAGACATCACCCAGCAACATAAAGCCGAAGAGCAATTACGCAAACTATCTCAGGCTGTAGAGCAGAGCCCCAACCCAGTTATGATATCTAACAAAATGGGAACCATCGAATATATCAATCACAAATTTACCGAGTTGACTGGTTATTCTGTTGATGAAGCGATTGGAAAACATACCAGTATTCTAAAATCAGGCGAAACTCGCCCTGAAGAGTATAAAAAATTATGGGAAACCATCTCCGCAGGCAAAGAGTGGCATGGCATTTTTCACAACCGAAAAAAAAATGGCGAACTTTTCTGGGAAAAAGCGACGATCTCCCCCATCCGTAATGCTCAAGGCGAGATCACTCACTATCTAGGCATAAAAGAGGACATCACCGAACGTCGCTGGCTAACAGATAAAGTCGCCACCCAAAACCAGGAACTACTTCAGGCGCAAACGCTGGCCGCCATGGGACGCATGGCCACCATGATTGCCCACGACCTGCGTAACCCACTCTCCTCCATAAAAATGTCACTCAAAATTCTGGGTAAGCGAGCCGAGACAGGAGGCAACAAAGAAGCCAGTGAACTTAAACAAATTGCACTGGATCAGATACTCTATATGGAAGAAATTTTGGCAGATATGTTGACGTTTTCACGGCCGGACGACCTCAAACTGGAGTGGCTAAACATAAATAAAGTGCTGGATCAGGCCATCGCTATCAATGAACGCTCTGTACGTGATCATGGAGCCAATATCCATACCGAATACCAACCCCAGCTTCCTACACTGCACGGTGACCCGATCAAGCTTCAGCAAGCCTTCAGTAACCTGATCACTAACGCATTGGAATCCACTGACGGATTGCCTCATAAACCCAATATTTTGATCCGTGCAAAATTGCAAGTCATCGACTCATTGCCTAAAGTCCAAATAGATATTGAAGATAACGGAAGAGGCATGACACCTGAACAAGTCGAGCAGCTATTTGAGCCTTTTTTTACTACCCGTGCCAAAGGTACTGGCCTGGGGCTGACGATTGTCAAGAGAATATTGGAGCAACACCACGCCACCATTACTTTGACCGCAACGGAAAGTGGTGGTACCTGTGCCACTGTTACCCTGCCAGTGGCACCTATACGAGAACAAAATAATGATAGAAAATTATCCGACAACCTCCCCTACCGCGATGCCGCAACCTCGTAACCGTAACAAAATACTCATCGTTGATGATGATGTGGCTGGCTGCCGTACACTGCAACTTCATTTAAGCAGCGAAGGTTACGATGTTGCTGTGGCACACAATGTGGATGAAGGGCTGGCAGCCACCGCCAAACATCAACCTCATCTGGTCATTCTGGATATTCGTATGCCGGGCAGGTCAGGCATTGAAGGCTTACCTGAATTTAAAAGTGCCATCCCTGGCATTCATGTCATTATGATTACCGCTTTTCAGGATATGGACAGCACCATTCAGGCCATGCAAAGCGGAGCGGATGACTATATTCATAAACCGATTGATATTGATGAGCTGGATGATGTCATCGGCCGCCTTCTATCATCAAGCAATAAAAACGTCCTGGCCGCCCACAAGCAGGAAGAGAGCAACACTGCGAAAAATAACCCGATGGTGGGTCGTAGCCGAGCAATGAAAGAAGTATTTAAAACGATCGGGCTGGTGGCCAACAATCCGGTCACGGTACTGATTACAGGTGAAAGTGGCACAGGAAAAGAGCTGGTAGCACGTGCCATTCACCGTGTGGGTTATAACTCTACAGGGTCATTTGTCGCAATCAACTGCGCCGCACTGGTCGAAACTTTGCTTGAGTCCGAGATGTTCGGTCATGAAAAAGGCTCCTTTACTGGTGCAGTCTGCAAGCAACAAGGAAAGTTTGCTCTGGCCAATAACGGTTCTATTTTTCTCGATGAATTAAGCGAACTCTCCCTGACCATGCAAGCCAAACTTTTACGTGTACTGCAAGAGAAAGAGTTCACCCCCGTCGGCGGAAAAACGACGGAAAAAACGAACGCTCGTGTCATCGCCGCCACCAATGCTGACCTAGAAAAACGTGTACAAGAGGGTCGTTTTCGGGAGGATCTTTTCTATCGTCTGCATGTGGTTACGATCCAGCTACCACCACTGAGAGAACGGCAACAGGATATCACTGAACTGGTTCAAGTCCTTCTGGCGCGCATTAACAAACAGATGCACCGCAACGTCACTCAGGTCTCTATGGATGTGATCGACAACATGCAGAAGTATAGCTGGCCGGGGAATGTTCGGGAGTTAGAGAATGTATTGGCAAAAGCGGTGGCGCTCTGCCCCGGAAATACAATCACCTGTGATCTTGTCAATGAGATCAGTAATAGCGACTCTTTACCCCAAAGCATCGACCACCATCGAGATATTAGCCACTCATTGTGTGAAATGTCATTGGAGGAGGTTGAAAAAATACACGTCATTCGTGTGCTCGAAGCGACTCGTTGGCACAAAGGGCGAACCTGTGAAATATTAGGGGTTTCCCGACCTCGCTTACGACGTATGATCAAACATTTTGAAATTGCTCAACCTGCTGACATACCTGATGATGAAGAGGATGCCGTCTAATTAAATCATTACACTTTTTTCCACAGTGAGTTTTATACCTCAATACTTGCCATATATAAAGTATGGTAAAATATATTTATGTCGCATTCACCCTAATGGTAACCAGGTATTTATCATGCAAGAATTAAACATATCTCTCGGTCAAAATGGTCGTATTGTTATCCCTGCAAGTATCCGCAAATCCCTTGGTTTAAAACAAGGACAACGTTTGCGATTACATCTGGATAATCAAAAAATTGTTCTCGAAAAAACAGATGATGTAATACAAAAATTACAACACCGTTTCGGCTTCATTAAACAAAGCCTTTCCAAAGAACTCATACAAGAACGTCGGCAAGAAGCAATGAAGGAAGACTCTTGATTTTAGATGCTTCTGCTTTATTAGCACTCATACAAAATGAACCTGGAGCAGAGCGTGTACAGTTAGAATTGCACCATTGCTCCATCAGTGCCGTAAATTGGTCAGAGGTTGTACAAAAACTAATCAGATATGACCCCGATGCCGCAAATATGCGACCAGCACTAGAAGAGGTTGGCCTGAAAATCACCCCCTTCTCATCAGAGCAGGCTGAATTATGTGCATCATTATGGCTTCCCTGTAAAAATCTAGGGCTTTCACTTGCCGATAGAATCTGCTTACAGCTGGGCATGAGCACAGGAAAGACCATACTGACCGCAGACACAGCTTGGGATAAACTTGATATATTAGAAATAAGCATCGAGCAAATTCGATAGAAAAATATTTAAAATAAAAAATTAAACATCTCGTTCAAACCAGCGCCCTCCCCTGAACAAAGCATTCTACTTTATTATCCACCCACGATTGCTCTTCTTTAGTGTTGTAAAAAAGAAACAAACACTGCCCGTCTATACCAATAACTATTTTTTATGTTTCAACACGTTACAGCCACCAATAAAACAGGATAAAACATTCTTCATCTATTGTAATAAAACAACAAGCATGTGGCACAATTTATGCCTATAAACATTATGACGTTGTTTTTTACCCACTCTTTTACTCTAGGGGTCATAGCTCAAATAGAGGCTAAGGGTTTATTAACAGCCGTTTTTTACGAGATATTTCATTTTATGATTGATGGGGAACAAGATGATGATTGACAAGAAAAATTTTAAACGTGCGACCACTGGAATCGCTTGTGCGGCAATAACAGTCTCTGCATTGGGTATAAGCAGCGTGGCCAATGCCGCCGTTAATGTAAACGATGACGGCACAGTCAAACTATTCGGCGATGTGCGCTTACGTATGGAGTCAGACAAACAGACAAAACAGGATAATACGGATCGAAAAAGAGACCGTACTCGTTATCGTGCACGAATTGGAGCCAGTTATCAGGCGAATGACGCATGGTCAGGTAAAATTCGTCTGGCCACTGGCTCAGCACTTCCTTCACCACATGTAACCTGGGGCACAGTAGGTGATACCTCTGCAGACATGAATATGGGCGTTGATATCGCCTACATCGCTTTTACAGGCGTTGAAAATCTCACCGTCATCGCGGGTAAAACTCCACTTAATTTTTGGCAACAAACTGAAGTATTCTGGGATACCGATATCACCGCAGAAGCATTTGCAGCAGTATACCAAGCTGGGCCAGTGACTTTGAATGGAGCCTATGCAATGTTGGTGGATGGTGGCTGGGATACAGGAAATGACGACATCACCGCCGTCATCGCCCAAGCGGTATACAATACTGAATGGGACGGTTTGAAATTCACTGGCGCTTTAGGTGGTGCCAAAGTGGATGATCCTGATAATGTCCTGAATCTTAATTCTGATACCCATACATCCTTGAGTGCTCAATTAAAGGGTGCAAACTGGAGAGTCGGTGCTGAATATATCGCTGGTAATGCTGATGAAGAAAAAACAGCGTATGTCATACATACTCGATACAAAATCAATGATATATTTGGTGTGCGTGCTTATTACTATAGTGTAGAAGCCAATGCGACACTGGGCGACGGCCTGTTCACTCAGGATAATTTCCCTTCTGCACAAAATTCAGCGGATAACTTTGAAGGCTACCGATTACAACTCGACATGAAAGTTGCAAAAAATACCGGTATTGATCTGCGTTACTATGCCACTGATATCATCAAAGAGGGCATTGATGATCAAGCTAAAAGCCATGACCGCCTCCAGCTCAATGTTAACGTGAAGTTCTGATATAATTTCCTGATACTCCGCCTCTGGTTCCCACGCTCCTGCGTGGAAACCCATACCTTACTGTATGCGAGCACGTAATGCATGCCCACGCAGAAGCATGGGAACGAAAAAAGCAAAATTACTCAACCTGTGGATTGAAGATGCCTGTTCAAACAAACAAAGTCACTAACATACCTGTCGATGAAGCTATAAAAATATGTTTAGAGCATACTGGTCTCATCAACAGCGAACGTCTTCCGTTAACAGCCGCACTGGGGCGCGTACTGGCTCATGACATCTGCTCTCAGCGTGAACATCCACCATGGGATAATTCTGCGATGGATGGCTTTGCCGTACGCTGGGATGATATCTGTGACGCAACCCCTGAAACCCCCGCAATGCTTCAAATTATTGGCGAAGTACGTGCAGGAGAGTTATCAACCCAGAAAGTAGGCATTAACGAAGCCATTCAGATCATGACCGGAGCCCCTGTACCCAGTGGTGCTGATACAGTCGTTCGCATTGAAGATACCGAGCTTGATGGTAGTTTAGTTAAGATTCTTCGCCCTAATAACAAAGGCGGAAATATTCGTAGACGTGGCGAAGATGTCTCGCTGTACCATAAAGTCATCGAAGCAGGAACACGTTGCAGACCCGGTGAAATAGGTATGTTAGCCACCGCTGGCGTGGTCTGGAGTCAATTTTATCAACAACCAAAAATAAGTGTGCTCACCACTGGCAACGAACTGGTGGAGCCTGGAGAAGATCTTGGCCCCGAAAAAATCGTCAATAGCAACGCTTACTCCATTGCAGCCCAGATCAGTGAAAGTGGCGGCCTACCCATATTTATCGAAAATGCACGCGATACTAAAGAAAATCTGGAGCAAAAAATGCGTCAAGCACTTGATGCTGATATTGCCTTGGTCATAGGCGGGGTCTCTGTGGGTAAATATGATTTTGTTAAAGATGTATTGGCTGAAATTGGCTGTGAAATGAAGTTTTGGCGCGTCAAAATGCGTCCTGGCCATCCGGTGGCTTTCGGTGTTCTGCCAGCTCTCGATTCTGGCGGCAAGCAAAAGCTGTTGTTTGGTCTGCCTGGTAATCCTGTCGCTTGCATGGTTGCCTTCTACCAGTTTGTTCTCCCCGTCATGCGCAAGATTATGGGAATGCAACAACTTTTTCTAACTGAAGTCGATGCGACTCTTGATGAAGATATCAGCATCCACTCTGGCCGCCGTCATTTTGCACGAGCGGTCACCACTTATGACGAAGGTCGTTACCGGGTTCGTCTGACAGGTGCTCAGGGAAGTGGCATACTGACTTCAATGGTTCAAGCCAACAGCTTTTTGGTTTTACCCGAAAATCAGGGTGAATATAAAGCAGGTGAAACAGTAAAGGTACAGTTATTTCCGTAATCTAAAAATCTGGAGAATAACAATGGCAACAATCAAATATCTCTGCGTAAATCCAAAAAAAGGTGGTGTAAAGCACCCCGTAAGCGCCCTTGTTTTTAAAGAAAATGAAGGTATTCTGAATGATGCCCATGCCAAAGAGCAGCACCGACAGGTCAGCCTTCTTACCGAAGAGGATATTCGGGCGTTAGGAAAACCAGCTCTTAAACCGGGCGCATTTTCTGAAAATATCACTCTCGAAGGAATCAACTCTGCCGATCTTGGTATGGGCAGCCGCTTACAATTAGGTGAAGAGGTGATTCTGTCGATCTCACAAGTGGGTAAAACACTTCACCCGACAGATAATGTTGTTCGTATGAGTGATGACCACATCATGGCTCGTGTCGGTCTGTTTGCCCGTGTAGAACGTGGTGGCACTGTGAATACTGGAGATCATGTAAAGCTTCTGGATGTCGTGCCCCGAAGCCAGATTCAAGCGGTTGTTTTAACCATTAGTGATCGCTGCTCACGTGGCGAAGCAGTGGATACTGCTGGGCCCGCCACCTGTGAACGACTGGAACAGGGAATCGGCGCACAAATCTGTCACACCGAGATTATTCCTGACGAACAACAGCTCATATCCGAACGTCTCAAACACTATTGTGACAAACACTCTATCGACCTGATTGTCACCGCCGGTGGCACCGGCTTTTCGCCCAGAGATGTCACCCCTGAAGCGACACGAGCGGTAGTCGATCGCCTCACTCCCGGCTTTGATGAAGCGATGCGTTACGCATCAATGGCCAAAACGCCCCACGCCATGCTCTCACGCTGCGCATCGGGCATGAGAGGTTCGACCTTGATTATCAATCTGCCTGGATCGAAAAGAGCAGCCGTAGAAAATATTGATGCCATATTAGTCGCTCTGAAACATGGTCTGCTTAAACTGCGTGGCGATCCAAGTGATTGTGATGCTTCCAGAAGCGAGCATAAACATCACAAATCAGCCATTTAGGAACGAGACTTATGCCACGAATATATTCGCTGGTGGTCATCGTTTTAAACCATTGCACCACCCTATGTAGGGGCGAACCTGTGTGTTCGCCCGTGTTTTGGGAATCATTCAAACTGAATATTGTATTTCACTTTGACCCCGATTTTTTATTGAAGCTGATTCCTGAAGTCCATCCTTCCATGCAGCAGGGCAACAATGAATATTTTGTTTTCGTCCACGCGGTATATGATGCTATGTTCACCAACCTGATGAGACCTGTACCGTTCAGGAATATCGAGGCGGGAGTGGCCATACAGTGCAGGGTTTCCAGCAATATTTTCAATGCTTGATTTTATCATTGTTGAATATTTCAAAACCTGATTTTCGCCGTATCGTTTGAGCGTATAGCGCTGAATGGCTTTGAAATCCTTTTGTGCCCGCTCCGAAAGCTGAACGGCATATTTTCTTTTAGCCATTTTCGCGTAAAACTTCGTCTGTCAGTTGGTCAATCAATCCGGGACTGTACGATTTAACACGTCCAGCTTTAATATCGGCTTCGCCTTCGGCCAGGGTCGCGTTGATCGTCGCTATGCGCTTTGAACATGTATCATTGTTCATGTGCAGGCGAAGCGCATCCTTGACCACTTCGGCATAAGTGCTATATAGACCGGTATGAATCAGACCTTTCACATACGCTTCATATGGATCGCCCAAATCAATATTTGGCATGTCACGCCCTCCAATAATCAGAAAATAAATGTAATCTAAGCATTTATTGTATCAATCCTGTGTGAAAAAAACATTGGTGTTACCATGACGGCGGATGGCGCAAGCTTATCCATCCTTAGGCTGCTTAAACTGCGAGGTTATCCAAGCGATTGCGATACCTCCAGAAGCAAGCATCAACATCACAAAACTACCAGTCAATAGCCTTGAGAATCGAGAATATTCTCCACCCAAAGCAAATGGCTTCCCCATTCAGCAGAGCCTTTCATGGCAAGGTAGAGTTTTTTGTCCGCCGTAATCATTTTGCCATTTAAGTGCTTTGCCAATACAAGGTATAAACAATCATAAACACTACGATAGGTTTCATGAGCGACCTGCCCAGCTTCAATCAACAAATCCTGCCAAGGGTAAACATGAACTGGCACCGTTAAAAGAAGCTCTTGAATCATACTGGCTTCGCTCATTTGCAACTCTTTGCGGCGAACCTTCTTGCTCAGAATACTCGTACATTCCAATTGAAAAAAATCAGGGGCATGCAGGCTGGATTCAGAATAGCTTTTTAGCAGTGCAGCTTTCTCCCAATGCACTTCAGGAATAAACCATTTCATGACCACACTGGCATCAAGCACATAATTCATCTATCACGCTCTTCACGTACAAGCAGGCTACTATCAGAAAAGGTTTTATTGGATTGCACAAGTTGCTCACGGATCGTTTGTGCACCTTTCCAAAAACTTGACGATTGTATTTTGGCTGCATTTTCCAATATTAAAGCAACTTCTGCTTGTAATGAACGATGATTAGCTATCGCCCTGCGTTTCAGGTTTTTGACAGTTTCTTCATCTAGATTGCGAACGAGTAATTGAGACATGAACTTAACCCTACTGATTGATAGCAAAACGATAGCATTAAAACCCAATAAATGCTACCTGGATCCTGCAAGTGTAATGGCCTATTATGCTAATTTTTCAAGGCTGGTTCTTCAGCCTGGAAACTGCACGGCTATATTTTCATGAAACACTCAATAAAAAGCTTACTTCTGATTTGCCTATTTATAAGCACCGCTGCCCAGGCTGATAGATACAATGGTTTTGATGTACGCGGCAGCCTGATTCCTGCTGATGAAATTTATCAGGGTGGGCCACCGCGAGATGGTATCCCCGCATTAGATAAACCAAAGTTTATCAAGGCCAATAAAGTCGATTTTCTAAAACATAATGATCGAGTATTGGGGATAAAACGCAACGGTAAGTTTAAGGCTTATCCTATTTCTATTTTGAACTGGCATGAGATTGTCAATGATCAGATCGGGCACGAAAAAGTAGTCATCACCTATTGTCCGCTGTGTGGCACTGGTGTTGGGTTTAAAGCTAAAGCCGGTCAGCGGCTGCTGACTTTTGGTGTCTCTGGTCTACTCTATAATAGTGACGTATTACTTTATGATCGTGAGACTGAATCTCTCTGGTCACAAATTGCAAGCAAGGCGATCGCAGGCTCCATGAAGGGAACACCGCTTACGTTGATTCCACTGGAGCACACCACTTGGGGCAGTTGGAAACAACGTTATCCCGACAGCCTCGTGCTCTCCACTGATACGGGTCACTCTCGAGATTACTCACGCGACCCTTATGCTGGCTATGAAGATAGTGAAGGTATTTATTTTCCTGTGGCACATCGTGACCCCAGATATCACCCGAAAGAACGGGTGCTAGGCATTGAGGTCAACGGTAAGTTTAAAGCCTATCCTTTTTCCGAACTGAGCCAGACCAATGGCTCTGTAAAAGAGATATTTAATGGCAAAACACTCAAGATTGATTACGATACTGCCAATCAAAGCGCCCGTATTTTTGATAAAGATGGCAAGGAGCTTCCAGGCATTACCAGCTACTGGTTTGCCTGGTATGCATTCCACCCTGAAACATCCCTGTTTAAAGCATCTGATGTCAAGAAATAATCTATGGGCAAGCGGCATCCACTAATGCGAAATCACCTTTACCTCCTGAGGTAAAGCACTGAGCGGCTGTGTACATTACAGAGCCGGTAAAATCACCTGTGCCTTCCACTGAAACTGAACCGCTGTTAACCTTCATAACATCATCCAAAGGTTTAAGTTCCGTATTTTCAACAATATCAACATTCAAGCTGCTGTTGGTTGTTGCTAAATCCGCAAAAATACCAAATACATCATTAACGTCAAGCACCATTGAAAAAGGACTGTCAAATAAAATAGTATCTGTCAATCCATTCACTGAAAAACCAAAGGTACTCAATGCCAGGCTGAGATCAAGTTGATCATCATTTTCAGTTAACGCACTTGGATCAAGCACATTAAAGGTAAACGGGCCACTACCTATCCCAACATTGGTGAACACCATTTTATCACCCCCTGTTTCAAGCTCAGCTTTCAAAGTAAGCCCCTTAAGGTCAAATCTAGCTTGCTGAATGATTCCACCGTCATCATTATCACCAAGAGGGACAAGAGCTTGAACTGCAACCAAACCCACCTCTATAGATGCCGTCTCATTGGAGCCATTAATGGTAACCTCAAACACTTTGGGTGTAGCGCCGAGATGAACATTAATCTCTTTGTTTTCAGTTTGATCCACAACGTTAATAGCATCCTCAATCGATAATGTTACTCGGCCATAATTAGTTCCTAGTACCGTAAAAGTCAGCCTTGTTACACCTTCAAAAGTAGCAGGAGAAACCATATTATTGGAGTCACCTTCTTCTTCAGCGACGTCTTCATAAATCAATTTCAACTGCGCTAGATCAGTCTCAAAATAAGCACTGTTTGGAGCATATCCAATCACCATCATTGAAAAGCCATCATATTTGATTACCAGAGTTCCTTCATTATCGGAAATGATGGTTAACATCAATGTGATATGACTGAACATATCGATACATTCAGCCATCGTACCGCTCATATTATCGCCATCAATTAATGCAGATAAATCACTGCCCCACTCATCTGCACATAAAGTATTTTCATCAGGGTCATAAGTAATGGTATCGCCATCGCGTACGCCATTGCTCAATAATTTATTTAAAATAGAGTCGATCTTGCTCTCAATTTCATTCGTCAACAGAAGGGCATCGTTATTCATAGCACGAAACGATATAGATCGGCTTTGCGTACCCACACGGCCTCCATTGATAGCCGTCTGAATCGCTGTTGAGTTATTTGCCAATTCACCTGCGCCTCCAAGGTTGGCATTAATACTTCTTGTGATCCCTTCTGTGGCCGCTGACTTGGCCTGCGCATCTGTAACAGAAGAGACATCATTATCATCACCTCCACACCCCACCAATAAAAGCAATGGTAAAAAAACAACCATCATTCGTTTTTGTATTTTGATATTCATCACCATAACCTCACAAAAAATTACGTTGTCCTGTATATAAGCACGTATTATAGCGCCCTCTTCCCCCATGAAAAATGAGAAACTTTTATAACCCTAACAGAGTACAGAAAAAATTTATTTGCAAGGCTTCAAAATATGATATGAAGCCACACATTTTTTCAAGTGACTACAAATATAAAAAATGCTAAATTACGGTCATTTTTACAAGCCATTAAAGCAGGTCGTTTCCCATCAAATATTCAATACTGATATTTAGCTTAATCTTTTCAAGTATGAGTGCAGCTTCAAGCAAAGTTGACTATGTGCTCGTCAACAAATCAGAAAAAAAAATGTACCTCCTCTATGAGGGGGAGCAAGTGAAAAAATACAACGTTGTTTTTGGCGGTAACCCGATAGGTCATAAACAGCAAGAAGGAGATCAGCGAACTCCGGAAGGAAAATATATTCTCGATTATAAAAAGTCAGACAGTGCATTTTACAAGTCAATTCATATTTCATATCCCAATGAAGATGACAAAAAAAGAGCTCAAGCGAAGGGGGTTGATCCTGGCAATCTAATCATGATTCATGGCCAGAAAAATGGTCAGGGTTCATTGTCATGGTTGGCTCAACAGTTTAACTGGACAGATGGTTGTATCGCAGTCACTGATGCTGAAATGGATGAGATATGGGAGTTAGTACAAGCAGGCACACCGATTGAAATACTGCCATAAACAGGCTTCCTGTAAATTCAACGCTTAAATATCTCTTTCCACCAATCGGGCATGGCATAGCGCACTTCGCTCGCTTTATTCAGTTCATTTGCTAATAGCAAAGAAGCCAAGCCACTCTCACTCTTCACTAAAAAGACCCCTTGTTTTTCTATGACGGGTTTCAATATTTTCAGCCCTTTTGCTTCAAACCATTGATCGGCTTTCTGTAAATTCCAACCTTCAGAGAAAGCAACAATAATATTCCCGGGCAACGCCATTCGTGGAGAGTGAGTGACTGTGGTTGTATGAAACACTTCGGAAAAGTTCGCTGCATGCTCTTGTTGTTGAACCGATCGCAATTTGAGACCCGCTGAGGTTTCGACCTCTTTTTTCGGAACTTGCCAGATACGCAAATTACCCTGCTCTTTCAATAGCCTCATTCCAGCAGTTAAAGAGCGACGATTCACTCTCAAATTTTGTTGTCGATCATTACTTAAAAATTCAGCGATTTCATTAGGATTGAGCCAAACTGAATGATACCTCTCACCATCAAACCATGTATAACTTTCATCTAACTGAGGTTCTGGTTGTTGACCAACTGGCATTCCGGCCTGGCAACCAAACAGGGCAACCATCAGCAGCACTCCCACCGTATATTGCTTTAACATTGAATCACTCTCCTGTGGGTCGCCCATAAATTTTCAACTTCCATGATTTAATTTTTCCTTGAATACCCGTTTTGTTATCAACAACGGAGAGTTGCCACTCACCTTGTGAGCGTTCTTCAAGGTGCCGAGCCACTCCAAAACTCCATTGATCAAAAGCGGATTGGCATTGCACTGCCACGCCACATTCATTTTGACAGTCATGCGTTTCAGCAAGCGTGCTCCGAGTCCCCATGGGAGATGTTAAAGTAATTGTTAAATCACCTATATCAGCATGTTCAATATCTACAATCACATCAACATACTCGACAATATGATTTTCACTCACGGTAATAGTATCAATCACTGGGCTCTTGTCATCGTCTGGAATCAATTGGTTTAACTCAGAGGGCACTGTTTCAAAAATTTCTTCATCCTCTAAAATACTCCACCCTTCCGCCATTAAAACAGCCGCTGCCGCATCCACGGCACCAAACCCGTATTTATGGTTAATGTTGTAAGGATAATCACCACTTGATATTTTCCAGTCAGAGTCTGCTTGATCATTTTTGACGGCCGAACGTGCCAATATCATCCGTATATCACGCCACCCAAGGTCAGGATTTTTTTCCAGTATCAGAGCAATCACACCAGAAACAATAGGCGCAGATGCTGAGGTTCCCCCAAAACGATAGGTGTAATTTTTATCACTAGAGTCGCGACTATCTGATGAAGGGTTCAGCCCTTCATTGCCTGATAAATCTGTTGTTGTAATACCGATGCCTGCATCACCCAATGAAGGTGCACAAACCCATAAATTTGCACCTTTTTCAGAGTAAGTCGCTTTTTTTCCAAAATTTCCGACAGAGCAAATGGCCAGTACATAACGATTATTGACGTAACCATCATAATTGGAGTTATCAACGTTGCGCTCCCCTCCGTTTCCTGCTGCAAAAACGTAGCTGATACCTTTGCCATTTCGTGCCTTCACGCCACTCTTTATTGCATTGCGCCATGACGCATGTGATGCTACTAATTCACCTGTATCATCAGCTGCAAAACTCCAACTATTATTTGACACTGCAACGATATCTTTGTTGTTTAACATGGCATGAGCTGAGTTTAAAAAAGTAGATTGTTGCAGCAGGTTATACCCCACCAGTGAAGCGCGCGGAGCAACGCCTCGCCCACCGACACTATTATAATCACGTGCTGCGACAATACCGGCAACGGCAGTACCATGATAATCGCCCGACCCTGGCAATGGCGTTGGATCACTCTCTGCTCGCTCTTCAGAAGAGAGGTAATTAAGGCTCTTTCCAAGTGCAATATTGTCCACAAGATCTTCATGATTGATCTCCAGACCATCATCAACCACAGCAACAACAACGCCCTGCCCTCTGATTCCCTGCGCCCAAACAGACGTCACATTGATATCACCACCCACGAAACTATTTGACTGATCAAGATGCCATTGATTTTTATAGAGTGGATCACCCTGACTGGCTCGTGGTGTTATATTTATGATTTCAGACATCGTAGTACTTTTTCGCGACTCATTTAATGCTTCGCAATGATTCGTATTACCAAGATTGTCAGAAGGCTCTTCATTATCATCTCCACCACAAGTGGCAAGAGAAATAATAAAAAATAGGGTAACAATTAAACGTCGACCCTTGTTTTTTATATCCCGTTTTTGCCAGTGTGAGTCGTTCATTTATTAAGCAATCCATTATCTGTTAGAATAGCCGCCAGATTCACTGGCAACCTCAATTTCACTTCCACTGTTTTCAGGTCAAAAATTAATGCTACCGATACTTAACCATCAATTTTATCGTCTGCTCACCATCACTTTGATGGCTTTTATTTTTTATCTGTCATCTCTACCCTATATCGACGTAGCACCGAGCTTTTCCAATAGCGATAAAGTCATGCACATACTCGCTTATGGTTTACTTGGAGGGCTGTTTGCACTCTCTCTAGAACCATGGAAAGGCACTCTGAGCTGGAAACAGGTCGGGCTTGTCACACTTTTCACTATTGCTTACGGCATATCGGATGAGTTTCATCAATATTTTATTCCGGGCAGGGATGCCAGTGTGCTAGATATTATTGCTGATGGCACTGGTGGGTTTATTGCTGGGTTTACACTGCGTAAAGCGGGTCACAAGATTTTTAAAAAACCACTAAAAAACCATAACGATTTAAAATTTTAAATAACTGAAACTTCGCAAAAATCCACACTGGCGGTTCTAAATGATATACTTCATATGCTTGCACCATTATCATAACCGAGCCTTTATGGCGCCTTAATACCATGAAACTTTTTATTCTTTGTCTATTGTTATTAACTGTTTTTCTGCAAACCAAGCTGTGGTTTGGCAAAGATGGATTGCAAGATGTCAAAAAAATGCAGCAAACAATATCGAAACAAATAGAAGAAAATAAACGGCTCCACGAAGAAAACCAACGTCTATCCGCTGAAGTTCAGGGGTTAAAAAAAGGTGAAGATGCCATTGAAGAACGTGCCCGCAGTGAGCTTGGCATGATTAAAAAAGGCGAAATTTTTTATCAAATAATCGACTAAATTTAAAACATTGACTACAAAATTGACCTCAAAAAATAACGCCCCACTCTATTGGGTCGTTATTCCCGCTGCAGGAAGCGGCAAACGCATGGGAAAATCCATTCCCAAGCAATACCTGAAACTCGCTGATAAAACAGTTATTGAACACACGCTGCAATGCCTAGAAAGCCACCCTGCGATTCATGGCATTGTGGTTGCGACCTCAAAGGGCGACCCTCACTGGAATCGCCTTCGTACACTGAATCGTCATAAATTATTGCTAGAAGCCGAAGGGGGCAAAGAGCGCTGTGACTCCGTGCTTAATGCTTTGGAAAGGCTTGCAGCTTATGCTAGTCCTGAAGATTGGGTTTTGGTTCATGACGCGGCTCGCCCCTGCCTGCGCCACGAAGATATTGATCGACTGATTGATAAACTGTCCGACCATCCCGTGGGTGGGTTGCTGGGAATTCCTGTTGCAGATACCGTCAAACGTGTTGACTGTAATACCAATATTACTGAAACCATTGATCGCAGCGGTCTATGGCGAGCTCTGACTCCTCAAATGTTTCGCCTGAATGATTTGACACGCGCCTTGCGACTGGCCGTCTCACAAAATCAACCCATCACTGACGAAGCTTCAGCAATTGAGTGGCTGGGTCTCACGCCCTTATTAGTTGAAGGTCATGCGGATAATATTAAAATTACACACCCGCAAGATCTCATCCTGGCAGAGCTTTATTTAAAACAACAAAAGGAAACATAACGTGAGAATTGGTCATGGTTATGATGTGCATCGCTTTGCCAATGAATCAGATCAGCATTGTGATTTAATTATTGGTGGCGTAAAAATTGCTCATCCGTGGGGGCTTATTGCTCATTCTGATGGTGATGTATTGATTCATGCCGTGTGTGATGCCCTGCTGGGCGCAGCAGGGCTTGGCGATATAGGCAAACACTTTCCCGATACCAGCGATCAATTTGAGAATATCGACAGTCGGATATTATTGCGTAACGTTGCTGCACTCATTCATGATAAAAAATTCACCATTTCCAATATTGATGTCACCGTCATTGCACAAGCCCCCAAACTTGCACCACACATATCAACCATGATCGCTAATATTGCCTCTGACCTTAAAATCGAAAGTAGCCGTGTAAACGTCAAAGCAACAACCACTGAAAACCTTGGGTTTACAGGCCGAAAAGAGGGAATATCTACCCATGCTGTCGTTTTACTGGAGGAGTGATGGAGAGCCAGGCACATATTGATTCTTTGGCTTACAGCCAAGGCGCTCCCGAAGCCCGTGCCACTATTCGCAGCCAGACTGAAGATTTTCAGGTCGAAGAACTGCCCAGTTTTGAACCCGACCATGAAGGTGATCATGCTTGGCTTGTCATCAAAAAACGTCACACCAATACCGATTGGCTTGCTCGTCAACTAGCAGAGCACGCGAATGTTAAGCTTCTTGATATTGGCTATGCAGGCATTAAAGATCGACATGCTGTCACCACCCAAAGTTTTACCGTCAACATTTCAGGCAAACAAGAGCCCGATTGGTTAGAGCTGAATAGTGATGAAGTTACGATACTTGAAGTCACACGTCACCGTAGAAAATTAAAACGTGGTTCTCTGATTGGTAATCGCTTCCAACTCATTTTGCGCCATTTTAAAGGATGCAAAGAAGCTACTGAATCACGCTTGCAGACCATCACTGAACATGGCGTACCCAACTATTTTGGCAGCCAGCGCTTTGGCTTTAATAACCTGCAACATGCACACGACCTATTAGTGGATAAAGTTCAGGTTAAAGAACGACACAAACGCAGTTTATACATATCATCTGCACGCTCGTTCCTCTTCAACACCGTACTTTCTGAACGTGTCAAACAAGGTTTATGGAATCGTTGCATGGCTGGTGATCGACTGATTGATCCAGAAACAGAGCAACTCCTGATTACAGGAGCCGCTAACAGCAATCTGGATGTCTATCTTGAGTCTATGAAAACCCACCCCACAGCCCCACTTTGGGGGCGTGGCCTGTTACAAACAACAGGGCAAGCACTTCAGTTTGAAGAAGAAATATTATCAAAATACAGCGACTGGCTGACAGGGCTAGAGCATGTCGGGCTCCAGCAACAACGCCGAGCCACACGCCTGCAAGCAAAAAATCTACAATGGCACTGGCTAGATCACTCCACACTTCAATTACAGTTTAGCCTGACTTCTGGAAGCTATGCCACCAGCGTTTTGAGAGAAGTTATTCTTTGAATAGAGATCGGATATCTGGTTGTCACAATCAACCCTTGCAAGCCCACTCTACGTGAAGCCCCCAAAGAGACCACTATAAAAAGAGCCTCGGCATGAGCTAAAAAACATCTTCAGCGCACCGTTTCACAAATGCGTAGTAGCTTTGGCAGGGCGTTTCACGCACCAAAATATTTCAATATGAACACCCATATTTGTTTTATAAAAGGCGTTCGTGCCACTTTTGACAATCCGCTGGATTCACCTTGTTAGGGCAATTTACCTTCGTTGCCTGCTTTGAGTTTCGCCAGACCTATGTAAAGCCAACTGATACAGTTCTTCACTCATTCTGAACCCAGTGTTGTGCAATTTACTCCAAGTATGGCTTTACAGATTGAATGTGCCTTTTCTCTTTTGCTTCAATGAGAACTCCAATCATCCCAATAATATTTTGTCCCAACTTTTTCGCAACCGTTCTTCCTGCAACCTCGTCGATTATGAGGGCATCTGACTGTCGTTATTTTTAATGTCATCGACAAGGTCATCTACATCATAATTTATCGTAGAACCTTTATCGGAAACGAGCGAATGAAAATCAAACTCTGTCTTACCGATCAGCTTTCCCGCTAGAGATCCATGAACACCTTTATATTTGTAGAGTGCTATTGCTAGGAGCTCTAACGCTTCTTCCTCTTCAACATCAATTTTTTCCATGATTGAATCATCTAGTTCTATCTTCATTTTTCCTCCTATTGCTCTAAATCCTAAATATGTGCTGCCCGTCGTGGTAGAACGGCCAGTTACCTGACCGCCCCCACACAGATCCGGACGTGCGGAATTACCGCATCCGGCTCTTCAATTATATCGTTGCTCGTGTAAAGCACCAACCCTCTATGGGTTGGTGCTTT
>JAKITI010000020.1 GCA_021648145.1 Gammaproteobacteria bacterium | reverse complement strand
CATCATCGTCATCAACCAGTGCGATCCAATCATTTTTTGTTTCTTGAATCCCGACATTTCTAGCATGAGGTGCGCCTCTATTTTTCTCATAGCGGATATATTTCAGGTTCTTTATTTTATTTTTATATTCGTTAATTACCAAAGTATATTCTTCAGGATTAGGAGAAGCATCATCAACCACAACCAACTCTTCAGGTGCTACTGTTTGCAAGATAATTGAATCTAATAATCTAGCCAGCAAGTCAGATCTTTTATATGTCGGAATGACTACACTAATCATTTTGTTTTTTACTTATCCTATTATTTTAGTTGCTTTGTTAGCTAATGTTTTCCATAAATGAGAGACCTTAGAGTAAGATCTGAATTTCTGATGTATTTCATAATAGCAATTGAAAAAATAACATAAACAACCATACTGGCCACTGCACAACCAATAGGGCCTAAAATACTTGTTAAATATGGATAAATTACAATTGCACACAAAAAAGTAGGAAAATAAACTTTAAAGAAAACATCGCGCATTGGTGACGAAACCATCAGGTACCCAATTAGAGGGCGCATGATATTCACAAAAAATACCCCTAAGCTAATATATAATCCAACTAAATATGCCTTCTCTATATCCAAATCACCATTAGAAAATATCATGAGAATATATTTACCCAGCATCCAAAAAATACCCAGTTGCATGAAAGACAAAATAAAATTAAGTTTCCATATCTTTGATAGCTCTGCAATCCACCCCGGTTTCCACTCCAGATTTGTTAATAAAATAGATGTCATGGACTGGATATAAAGAGGAATCAAAAAAAATAGTGATGAAACTTTAAGGGCTAATGTATATTCCGCTATCTCTTGGGATTCAACTGAAAATAAAGAAAGAATCCATGGGTCTATATTGTATATAAAATATGCTGTTACTGCTCCAAAATGCTGCCATAATGAGAAGTTTTTTATTGTTTTCAACCAAAATTTTACGTATGAATTATCCCACCTAAAAAAAGCTCTAGTTAGTTTTTTCAATTCAAACAACCAAATCCACGCTGACAAAATCGCCCAAATAGCAAATATAGAATAATATATCAAGAGCGTAGGGTTCAGTATTATGAGCAAAACTAATAAAAATAATAAAAACTTTAATGCAACCTCTATTATAAAGATTCTGCGCTGCTCTAAACGAACACGTAGTACAATTCTTGATATCTCTGACAACTGAGTAAACTGAATAATAAAAAAATACAATGAAGCAAAGAAAATAGGCCCTAGCTCTCCATTTTCAACAATAAAGCTAATTACAAGCCCAACTGAACCAATCAAGAAGGTCTTTAGAAGCCAAAAGCACTGAAACGACTCTAAGCAATACTTTGCATTACCATTTTTTTGCCACTTAACATAATCACGAATTACAACTGTTTCTGGAGTTATTGCAAACACATTGAAAAATATCAACATTCCTGTGGATATACCAAAAAGTGCTATCTGGTCTGTTGGCAGAACCCGCATTACAATAATTAACGTAAGAAAGTCAAATCCTCTGGCTATTAACTGCTCAACTGCACCAAACTTAAAAGCAGAAAAAAAACGTTGTTTAACTTCATTCATTTTTCAAATAAGCTCAATTATATAGTCCATAATTATGCTTTTTTCTTAAATACAACATGCCTGTTAACATACGTTAAATTATCAGGCTCTATCTCTAAAGAGCTGCCATCGTATTGAATTATGTGTGCACTGTAACCCTTATGTTTGAAAAAATTATTAATCTTTGTGTAAACATCACCTACCGATTGATATTGAAAATCACTAAACTCAATAACTACTTGGCAGCCACTGTCAATTAATCTTTCCGCACCTAAAACAACCTCATATTCTGATCCATCTGTATCAATTTTAATAATATCTGCATTATCAACTACATCATCAATGGAATATTTCTCAATCTCTAAATCACCGACCTTATCTAAATGAGGTGATGAACTTGTTAAACGTGAAATACCTTTTTCAGAACTAGCTGCTCCCTTAATACATTCCACATTACAAAACTTATTCCTCTCAACACTTTTAACTAAGGATTGATAGTGTTCAGGAAATGGCTCAAAAGCAATGATACGCCCCGATTCTCCCACTAACTTTCTTGCTAAGGTTGTATATGTCCCTCGATGAGCACCGACATCAATAAATATTTCTCCTGACTTCAGTTCTCTTTGTAAAAAACGTCTTAAATCTGGCTCCCACACCCCCCAAATACGTTGTATATCTCCTGGGTGTTTCAAGTTAAGATAAATAAAAGATCCAAAAACATTCACATATGCATATTTATTAGGTGTTAACTTTGAAAAAAGTACACTAGAGTAATGTGAAAATTTTGGTGACTCTCTTATGCCGCGTGGTAGCAATAAATAAATTTTTTTCGAAAATTCGATTATTTTAGGACTTTCTTCAATCATATCCATATCTCCTATTAACTATAGTTCTTGAAGCACAAGAAAATTTTTACTACTTATGTCACTCCATATGAGCTTTAGTATTACCTTTATTTATGTAATATTTATACTGATACATATAGGTATCTCCTTCTTTAAACTCTATACTGTTTTTTTCAAGAACATGCATCACTGCTTCTCCTGCCGATGAGCGTTGCTTACCCCTCCTTATCAAAAACTCTTTAGAGATAAGCTTAATAGGAGAGTTATCAAGTAAAGGTATATTGACAGGATAAAAAACCTCAAATAAAACAGTTTTTTTAAAAACTATCGTATCCTCAACTTGTACTGAGGCACCTTCAATAAGAAATTTTCTTTCAAAGCGAATCAAAGGGCTCTCACCCATGAAGCCTTGTGGTGAGGCTATATAATCTAATTGCTCAAGAAAATAGAAATTTTTATCCGCCCTACATCGGCTTACAAAAATATTGCGCCAGTAAATATTTATATTTTTTCTGAAAATATTAAAAATTTTCTGGCTTAAAGGCCATCTGTTTTTTAGAATACCCCAAGGAAGGCCTATGGTATGTAATCCACAACCTTCCTGACCATCTTCCCCCCCAAAGCGCGGGGTCAGCTCTTTTCCTTGGTAATGTATGTAAGGCAGCGGCTGCTCATCCGCAATATGCCCATATCCAGACAAAGGAACTGCCCAGATAACGCTCGCCCCTCCATCCAATTTATGCTGAAAAATATTCATAGCCTTCCAGCTTTAAGAAGGCAGTATGCCAAGAATGGTTGGTAGTCATATAAAGTATTGTATCCATACCACCCTAAAGGCTTATCTTTCTTGAAAGAAACCTCTCCCTGCTCTGGCTGACGTTTACGTAAAACCAGTGGGAAGCTGCCATCGTCTCTCTGAAATCCCAATACACGCTTTTGAAGTGCATTAAGAATATAAGGGTCAATTTTTTGGATGTTTTTATTATATTTTTCTAAAGAATAGATCAAGGCTCCATAACCAAATATTTGCTCCTGACCACGCCCTATATACAAAGCCGTACCATCATCAAGAATAGTAGACAGGCTGTATTTTATGCCATTGCAGAACCATTCTTGAATAAATTCATGTTCTGGATAACGATCCATCAACTCAGCTAGAACAAACAGACAAAAAGCATGGTATTGCAGTGACCTTGTTCGCTGCTCATCAAGTATCAATCCTTCTTTTGTTGTATAAAAAAGTTTTGCCATTCTTAGTTGAAAAATTTCAACAATATTTAACCGACGAAAATAGCTTTTATTGAGCTGCCTGAGTAGGTACCAATTCAACATGCGTGTGCCCTTTTTATTATATTTATTAAAGGGTAAATCTATTTTTTTATTGCTAATTAATGAACAAGAATTTTGAACTGCGTAAACAATAAATTCCCAAGGAAAGTTGATTGTTGAGCTATTTTGATTTGATAAAAATCTGAGTGCACGTTGAGCCAGCCTGTTTTCAGGAAAGTTGGGATTGTATTGAAGAACTGCCAGCATTATAAATGCATAGCCCCAGCTTGGCTCATCGGGAAAACCTGACTCGGCATTTAATTTAGCATCAAGATGCACTAAAAGTTTTTCTCCAGATTCAGTGTAAGACTCAATTCGATCTTTCATTGATCACTTGAATCTTTGTTCTTAAAGAGATTTTTGTATTTCCAGGAATACACACCTCTCCTACAGATTGAATTGGAAAAAAAGGATAATCACGTTCTCTTACTCGGTATAATTTTCTTTTTAGCCATTTAGGCCATAGTGATTGAAATTTGAATGGTTTATTGAATCTGGGGTGGCACCCTCTTACGATTAAATTAGCTGACTCTATTTTTGCTATGCACCGATGATGAATAATCCAGCGATAACCTTTTTCAGTGTTTGCCTCATCCCGAATGTAAAATACGTTGTCGAATCCAGCAGGTAGATTAGAAAAGTTATCTTCAAAAGTGATCCACCCATCATCGCCAATGGGAACCTGTGGTTTGGCATGATGATACTGATAATAGAAATTTGAGTTATTGTGCCCTATTTTTTGATTATCAATATAAGCAGGCCTGTTATTTCGTGAATACACTACAAACCTGGAAACGGCATCAAAAAGATAATTTTTTTCTAATGCCAAAAATGACAAATCTCTTGTTCCTTGTGCCCCTTTAAACGCAACTGAGTCTGTAATTTCAAATTTTGCAGCCGGTATCATCGCGTTTATAGAGAGTTTTTCATTGTAATCATAATCTTGTGGGGAGTTATTTTTTGATGCAGAAAAAAAATTATATGAGTTGCCAAACTCAACATCCAGAGTTAAATCACCCTCAACTAATAAATTATTAAACATTATTCAGGTTAAAATACTATTGTGCAGCCTTACGCTGCTTAACAATAAATGTTAATAAAAAAGCTAAAAATACTGAAAACATAAAGCCTGATAAAAATCCAAGAATAACAATTACAGCACGTTTTGGTTTGATCTTTTCTTCAGGCATTACCGCAGGATCAATCACCTTTAAAGCATACTGCTCACTTACTTTGGCTAACATGATTTTTTGTGTTTCTGACTCAATCAGTCGGTAAAGCACTTGATGCATATCAACCACAGAAGTTTGCTGAAGTTGCTCTTGTAAATAGTTGATGCTACTTTCTGCTTCAGTTACAGCAAGAGTGCGCAACTTTTTATTGAGACGAACAATCAGGTTGTTAGCCCACTCTGCTGCCAACTCAGGATCTTTCCAGTCAATAGAGATAGTCACCAAACCACTATCCTTATTAATAGAGTTCATCAAAATTGATTTACTAAAGACTTTATAGGCGCTCCACATTGAAGGCGGCTCCTTACCTTCTTCAAGAATCCACTGACCGGAAGAATCATCCCATATATCGGAAAACAGAATAGGCAATATCTTTTCTTCTTTTAAAAAAACCTCCAGAAAACGTCTGGATGTCAATACTGCAAGGGTGTGCTCTGTACTGTTACTGCCAAGATCAATCCCCACCATGGATGCCAAACCTCCAAACTGTCCAAGAGCACTGGCAGCTCCGCCACTCCCCTCCCCTCCCATAGGAGCAAGGAGTACTTCTGCTCTGTAGATAGGTGTCATTAATAATGCGACTACAATTGATGTGATGGTAAAAAGTAGTGTAATAAGGACAATTAACTTTTTACGTTCCATCAAAATCCACCAATAGTCCACCAGATTGATTTTATCTTCCTCTACGCTAATGGTTTGTGGATAATAAGCATAAGGCGGCACAGCTTGTTGTGTTCCTTTAGAGGAGTTTTGTTTTTCTTCATTATTCATCATATTATCCATTTAGAAAGTTAGCCCCTAAAGAAGATTAAATACCTTCAAACTCGCTGCTGAAACAGCTAACTGATAAATAATCTGGCTCACATCAGTAAACAATTTAAGTTTGCTAATCCGGTCAATTTTAACCGGCACTATAATAGTATCTCCTGGCCCTATTTCTACAGATTTTTGATACCACCTTTCCGGTGGACTCACAGAACCATTGGCATGAACAACATACACCGATTTTTTATTACCTCTTTCAGTAATGCCCCCACTGAGCCTTACATATTCATCACGCTTTATACCTTGCTCATAAATATGAGATGTCAGGTGGTAAACCTCCCCCACCACAGTCACTTCATCAGGCCTTTTTGGAACATATAGCTGGTCACCACTTTGAAGCGCCACATCATATGAGCCCGTTTCACCTAATATAGTCGGTAAATTTATCACCATGCGACCCATTGCTTCGACTGATCGCATTTGCTCCAGCAGCACTCTCCCTTCAATGATGGCTCTCCCTTTATCCATACCAATTTCATCACCATGAGCTTGAACGACGGCCAGATCACGCTCCAGTTGCATCGCCATGCGCTCTAGATGTTGTCTCTCTCTTTCACGGACGGACTCTCGTACAAATATGGCACCTTTTGCATAACCCATATCTGTTAATCCTCCTGCACGTTTTATGACATCACTCAAACGTTCACCTCGACCAATTGAGTAAACACCAGGAAATTCAACTTCGCCCAAAAGTTCTATATGCCCCTCTTCGTCCCAACTGGGAATTCGTCGCACCAGCAACTCATCATAGGGTTTTAATTGAACGTCAAATGATTGGTCACCGGCCAATACATGATCAAGATTAATATCTCTCCGTAAGAGTTCACGGCGCTCACCATCCGATACGACATAAGATGTCAACTCTGCTCGTAATGTGTATGCATTATCAGTTAAGCCACCAGCGGCACGTAACAGGTCACTGACTTTCATGTTTTCAGTCAAAGGGTAGCGATCGGGATGATGCAGCAAGCCTTTTATGTTGACAATTTTAAGTGGTTGCTCTGGGCTTGCTTGGCTGCTGATTAAATTAAGCCAAGGTTCTAGCACTGTTTTTCGATCATTACGAGAGTCAAAAATATAAACTTCATCTTTAGAGTTCAAGAGAATATTTTCTTCATTAGAGTCGGCGCTTAAAACCTTCATAAGATCGACATCTAATAATTTAACGCCTCTTTTATCCTGAAATTGACGTTTGATCACAAGGTAATGCTTATCTGCACCAGGAAGTAACATATTAAGTGAAGGAAGCAAATCACGAATACGCATTCCTTCAAACCATGAATAGTCTCCTGGTGACTCAACATAACCCAATAGTCTGACAAATTTTTCTAGCTTATCTGGCTGCGAAAGAACCGTGACTATATCGCCATCAACCAGACTCACCAAACCATTTCCAGCGTTTTTTAAATCAACTGTTTGCAGTGAACGTCCACCACTTTTTTTAATTCTTTTAATTTGAATATTGTCGAGTAATGCTTCTGGAGAAAAGCCTCCTGCCATTTTCACTAAATCATTAATATTCTTTTCATTCTTTAGCTCATAGATCGCAGGTCGTAAAATCTCACCTGATATTCCGACCGTTTTACCGATCGGTGGAACAAAAATGACATCACCAGGAAGCAACCGTTTGTCCGACTGGGTATTACCATGCAGAAGCAAATCATACAGATCAAAATTTGAAATGACTTTACCATTTCTTTTTAACTGTATATTTCTGAGTGAACCAATATTTTTCACGCCACCGCTTGTAAATAGAGCATTTGTGAGTGTTGAAAGGCCGCTTACGGTGTATGAACCTGCTTGTATTACTTCGCCCAGAACAAAGATGCGTATTGAACGTAAACGACCCAGTGTTACCGAGACTTTTGTTCCAATAAATTGTCTTTTTACACGAGTCTTAATTTCACTCTTCAGCGAAAAAAAATCGAGACCCGCCACTTGAATCGGTCCAATTCCTGGGAATAGTAGTGATCCATTTCTTCTAACATCCAGTTCATACTCTGCATTATCTTTTCCAAACAGTTGAATAATCACAGTGTCACCTGGGCCGACGACATAATTTTCAGGGGTTGGCAGTGCTGTAATAGAGTTAAATGATTGACCGGAATCAAGAAAAACATCATAACCAAAAGGAGCGAGCCCTCCATTTATGGGCATTCTTTTTATAGAGATATTTAATCCCTGAAGTGCGGGTTCAATCGAAATAAGCTCTTCGGCCTGCTTAATGGTCAGACCAGAAATTACAATTGGGCCCAGTGATGGCAGTATAATTGAGCCAGTTCGATCAAGTGTATAGATCATGCTTTCTGGAATACGTGAGTCTTCACCATCGTTTGAAGTCATACGTAATAAGATGGTATCTCCACTGGCGAGTGGATCTAAATCAGAAGGGGGCTTTATCTCTTTATTTACCTTGACTTCAGGCTGCAATTTCGAATCTGGATCTAAATCCGACTCTGTGCTCAAGCCTGAGCTCTGGGAAAACACCTCTTCGCTCCCGGAGATTCGACTCATATCACGATTGCCATTACGCTTTTTAATGGTTTCTATCATAGCTTTTTGCTGTGATTGAGGCATTTTCATAAAGCTTTGTATTTGCCCTTGTGTCACCTCTGCAAAGGCAATAGTGCTTGATAAAGCAACACTTACAGACAGCCATAATAAAGCCAGTAATTTCAGGTAATTATTTCTCATCATTCTCTTTGTGATTTATTAAAAATGTTTATCGGTCAAAATCGGTTAGATAGTCATGCTCTGCACTATCAAGCATCAAAGGCCGCTCCATCAGGCGATAAAGATCACCGGGTGACTCCACCATTTGCCCGACATCTCGCGTCCATGCCGAAAGCGACATATCAGAGCGTGCCTGTGTATCTTCGGTCAACATTGAACCCAGTGGGACCGATAAAAATATGCCCTTATCATAATATGGACTTTCAGGTGTGCCAGGCGATGTAATATCATTGCCATTTGTATACGTATACCATACACCTGCCTCAATTCCACTTCTAAATCGACGTTTTAGTTCAAGGCGTACACCTCTGTCTTTCGCTAAAAATCGCCCTATACGTGAAGTTACCGTCACCCCATAACGTGGAATTCGATAATGAAGGGAGCCAATCACGGTTGTTGTTTTATATTTTATAAAAGCAAAGTTTGTGCCCGGTTGTCGTTGTTTCACCCAATCAACGGATAAATCCACCGCCCAATGGTCTTTTTCGGGTAAGTAGAGCGTTTGTCCGCCCAGGCCTGCATACATCTCATCGTAATATCCCATAGAAATACGGCTATAAACTCTTTGTTTTGGTTGAAAATATTTGTTAATAAACAGCCTTTCCATGCGAAGGCGATCCCCCTCTCTTTGATAGGCTGCAATATTTGAGCGCACATGGGGCAATAAGCTGCTGGAGGGACGTGTAACATCACTGACATCTTCGGTAATAGTTAGCCTTGCCGCTGCATTCAAAAACCAGCCAGGCCAAAAATGCTGGCTGTATTTTGCGGTAGCAAAAATGTCGTAATGAAATGCGCCACTGGGATCATTAAAGAAAAAGCGCATATTTAATGGTACAAAACTCAGCTTTGATAATAAATTATTTTCAGCTTTAAAGCTGATGACATGCCCTTCATCCCCAAATTTTGTATTGACATCAAAGTTATTTGAATCATCTTGATCAAGTGTTATACGGTTTTTTTCTGCAAACTTGTATAGATCACTTGGCTGGCTATATTCAATGTCAATTGTTGATTCAAGCTCTTGCCAGGTTTTATTTTCTGTCAAATATCCGTCTAGAATAACTAAATCATTCAACGTATATGTTAATACAGCCAAATCATTGACGGTATAAGTCACTTTTATTGTTTTGAGTGTTGATGGGCCGAGTAACAGAATCGTTCGTGCGGCACGTCCAATGGCTCGGCCCATGAGTGAGATTCGGGTATGAGTCAGGCTGACTTCAACCTGATTTTTACTTACAATCAGGTGAACATTTTTAAAACCCTGTTGTTCGAGCGCTTTGAGTAACTTTTGATAATAGGTCGCGGACTCTTGTGTCGATACATCATGATGATATTGTGATTTTTTCGTATAGGGCGCTGGCTCTTCAATTTTAGGGACAAACTCTCGCCTCATTAATGGAATTGATAAAAAAAGATTCGCTAGAATCTGACCATCCTGATAAGCCAGTTGTGATCCAATCCAGCCAAAGCGATACTCCAACCCATAACCCACGCCACGATTACGACTGCCTGCCGTTGATTGACCTGCTCTGGGGTCATTGGCATAATCATATGCATCATACTCTGCAATCAATGAGAAATTCTGATAGCGTGACGGGGTATATCGCAAACCACCAAACAATCCATCAATACGTTTGTTTCCATAACCTAATGTTAAATCAATATTGGAAATTTTTTTGCTGATCGCAAGGTATTTAGATGCAAACAGATTCGTTCCTAAAAAGTCCTGTTGACCCACCGCAATATTAGGGCGGTAAGTGGTTTCTTTTAATAAAATCAGTTTGGCATCAAAGGCTTTATCTTTGTAATCACCAAAATCGTCATTATCTTCAAACCCTGATACGCCATTAATTCGAGTATATCGGCCTGATAATTCAAATCGGGGGAAGAGTGAAATACTGCCCCACAGTGCAGTATAAGGAGAGGAGTTGCTTAAGCCAAAACGTAAACTGCCATCTTTCCCTATGCGGCCATCAGGCATGCTAATAAGCCCAGTTTGGCCAGTCAGACTCGCTCCGGCAATAGAGGCAGTGGAGTAGAGCAAAAAAATAGCAGTAATGATGAAGGTAAAGTACTGCATAGAAACTGAGCGTACCATAGGGTTGACTCTTATTTTCATAAAATTCAACCCATCAGTAGAAGAAGTCGTCTTAAATCCTTTTAATCGTTATGAGGTCGTCGTATGAAAAATATGCAACGGCCTCATTAGATTTATTAATGATCAGAAGCGCTGCTTCCGCCAGCCACGGCGGCTAAAAGGGCGGCGGCTCCTGCACCAATCGCAATAATACTGCCCTTTGAAACACTGGAAAGTATTCCCGCACCTTTATAGGGCGAAATCTCTTCTTCCACCACTTCAATCTCTTCAATATTTGTCATCACATCGACAGGCTCTTCAAGAGCGGTTTCCAAAGTCTCTTCATTATCAAAAGCAGGATCTTCAAAGTCTGTATCTTTAGTATCTTCATCCAGAATTGACCCTTCAACCGCCATCTCTTCAGCCGCTTCAAAAATAGGCTCTTCCAAATAGTCTGTTGCTGTCGTGGGTGGAGGTCTGACACCAATAGCAGCAGCAACAAAAGGCCCACTTTTTTTCAAAGAGCCATTATTGTTTTTACAAACGCTCACTTGCTCCATCTTAACCATTGAGTTTTCTGCTAACCGAGCCACGCATCCATCACTGTGTTTGAGCACAGCACCAGAAGCATCCATAGTGACAATTCGATCCCCCGCTTGCAAAGCTTCGCCACGATGAGCAATCGAATACCCTTCCCCTCGATCAACCATCACTGTGCCTTGAATTTCATCAAGTACACCTACGTTATTTGCATGAACCTGAGCCGAAAATACAAAAGGCACCACTATCAGTAAAAACTTCTTGCGCCATAGCCCGTTAATATTTTTCATTATGCTTCCTCTAAACAAGCCTTCTAAATAATAATTTTTTTAGACACTTTCCAATGTCTTTATTCATTGTATTGGTAATATAACCCCGTGATGAGTGGAACGTTATCACGAATCTCCATGTTAAAAGTAATCTCACCCGTATATTCTGTAAATCGACTCTCCCCAAGTGCCTGAACAAACAAAACAAAATTTGCTGATCCTGAGCCACTGTTTTCGTCTAACATAACCCATTGAACATCATCAATCAAAAATTTACGCTTGACTGTTAAGTTAAAAGCATCGGCATAATCGTCCCGAATTCCACTGATGCTGTCACGATCATCTGTTTTGGCATCTTTTGCAAACAGAGCAATAAATTGACCTAAATCACCTACATTATAATAATGAACAAAATCTCGGATGACCGCTGAGATTTTTTCTGCATTAGTCTTTTTAATAGTGTCTGGATCATATATCACACCTTCCTCAGGTTTCGAGTCACTTTTATCTGTTTTAGCTTCAGTCACTATAGTCGTTACAACAGGCTCAGGTCTGGGTTCAGGCTTGAGCTTAGGTTCATTAAAAACCTCTTTTTTGGTCATAGGTTCTGAATTTACAAGTGGTAATTTCATAATATTTTCTGAATGTATCACTTTCTCCCGGGATGTTTCAGCCGGCTCAGTCACTACGACATTAACCTTGGTTTTTTCTTTTATTTTTTCTTTTTCTGTCACTTTCGGTGGCGTTTTTTCAGGTTCTACTTTTTCCACTTTACCTGAATCAAGGATGCCCTCTTTATCGTCATCAACAATATCCTTAACAGCGCTATTTTCAGGTGATCCAACTACTTTTTCAGGCTCCTGAGTCTCTTCTGTTTCAGGCAAAATTATTGCATCCGTCTCGTAAGAAGCATCTGTTTCATGTTTAAAGCTTCCTGAAAAATAGATGACAGCGCCCCCCATTGTAACCAGAAGCAGAGCGCCAAACAGTGAATATTTCCCTATTTGTGATAAAGCACTTTCAGTTTTTGGAGCTTCAGTTTGTTCAGCAAAAATAAGCGATTCTGTATTGGTAGTGACCGGGTCTTCATTAATGACCGTTTCATCCCCATAGGGCTCATACAAATTTTCAGGACTGGCGCTGTCAATTTTTTTGGTCGCAGCCAACCTGTCAACAGCAGGTACTATATTCTCAACAGGGACTTCATCTGTGATTTTTTCCTCTACAACAACCAGCTCATTCTCTTTAGATAGGTAAGCAAGATCAATATTTTCTGCGACAAAAGAGGTGCCTAGACTACTCTTTGCACTCGCTGGGTTTTCTTCTGAATCTCTATCAAGAGCCTTGCGTGATTCACTCCGTTTTTCAACTCCAGAAAACTCGCTTACGACAATGCCGTGACGTTCATTATATTTTTTTCGCTTTTCAGGGATCCGCAATACACTATATGCCCGATTAATTTGCATTGCATATGCGTCATCCCATTGAGCGGCTTTATCTTCTTGATCCAGGCAAAGAATATGAATCAACAGATCGTAATGCTGGCGAATCTGGCCTTGTGTTGAATCCGTATTTAATCCAAGTATGCGATAAAAATTCGCATTTGAATTAAAAAAAACGCGTTCGATATAAAACCCAGAGGCTGCTTTCAGGTCATTAACAGGAGTTCCTTTCAAATCACCTTGCAATTGATCCGTCTCAAGATCTATATTACCTGCAACCAGTTCTAGCAAGAATTCGATTCCTGAAGGCAATGGCGCATCCACATCAACCAGCTCAGGGTAGTGTGAAGGAGAGCGGTAATAATTGAGAACAAGCTCCAATATGTTCTGTTCCAAAGAAGTTAACTCCATTCCACCTCGGGCGCAAACGCCTGTTAATATTAAAAGACCAGATGACTTATTATAATATTACTAACAACCCTTAAGTTGTCAGTTTTTTTTACAAAAATGCATTCTACCTTGACTGAGAACAATTTCAAGTATCACAATAAATAAGTACATCGACAAACCTGAACTTAAAAATTAATATTGAACAATATCAACTCATGCCATTACTAGAAACATTAAAAAATATTGTCGATGAAAATTCGACATTTTCGGGAAAAGCTTTTGACATAGCGATACAGGTTCTTATTGTTCTTTCTCTTGTCACGCTCTCCATTGCATCATTTCCCGACCTCCCCTCATCCACTGAACAGAAACTTCAATGGCTAGAGGTATTTTTTGTTGCTGTGTTCAGTGCTGAATATTTGCTCCGCATTATTACTGCAGATAACAAGCTAAAATATATATTTAGTTTTTTTGGTATTGTCGACCTTTTGGCTATTTTACCATTTTATCTCACGCAAGGGGGTGATTTAATTGCCTTGAGAGCACTCCGGTTGTTATTGCTGTTTAAACTATTCCGTTATAATGCGGCACTACATCGCTACCGTTATGCATTCGTTCTAATGAAAGATGAACTGGTACTATTCAGTGGTTTAATGCTCATTGTGCTTTACATTGCTGCGGCTGGAATCTGGTATTTTGAACATGCTGCACAGCCCGATCATTTTAAATCAATACTTCACAGCCTTTGGTGGGCAATCGTTACATTAACAACTGTAGGTTATGGTGATGTATATCCCGTAACTGTGGGGGGTAAAGTTTTCACTTTTATTCTCTTGATGATCGGATTGGGTATCGTTGCGGTTCCAACAGGGTTACTCGCTTCAGCTTTAGCCACAGCAAGAGCTGAAGATCAAAAAGAAACAACGACCGAAGGCCGCCCATCCAACGACCTTGGTAGTCATAGAGATCAAGAGTAAATCTCAATTATGCACCACTATTCAGCTCACCCCTGAAATCTTCCATTTTTTAACGCAGAAATGGCGGGTTTCAGGGGTTGTTGACATGAGCTGAACAGTTACTAATTATGCTTTATCTATCACTCTTGCTTCAGGTGCTATTTTTTGCATCAAAGCCATGCCTTCATTGGCCGCCGCTTCATTGTAATATTGCAGAGAGTGTGCAACCGGTTGATGGTTTTTAGCTTTTAAAGAAAAGAAATACTTGCCATCCTGACGCTGAGAAATTTTATACTGCTCTGGATTTACAGCATTTGTCTTGATTGATTCGATTCCATTTTGTGCACTGGCTTTACTGGTGTAAATTTCGGAATTAACAAGCACCTGCCCACTATCCGCTTTCAATACAAAGCGAAACCCTTTATCGTCTTTATTAATTTCAAAAACAGCCATAATTCAACTCCTCATTTTTTTTCATCATTATAAAATTAAAATTATTACCTGCAGCAACAGTCACGAACTGCACTCAGATAATTACTTGGCTTGCTTCCATTTAAATTGAAACTCCACTTCTTCACTGCCTCCCTCCCGTTCATGTTCAATACTGAACACTGCTCGGGATGGAACATAGATTCGTTCACCAGCGATCTGAATTTCGAACGGTTGATCGTTCTCCAGGCAATCTGCCAAACGTCGTAATTTTGAAACAATCTCTGAAACAGAGTAGCTTTTTTCAACGTCTCGGTCTCTCTTATTTGTCATTTTTAATCCCCTTTAACGAATCTTTATTAACGCCCACGAAAAATTGAGCCTAAAATTCCACGTACAATTTGTCTTCCAAAACGACTACCAATGGCTCGCGCTGCACTTTTCATAAAGGCTTCTCCTATGCTTTGGCGTTTTCGGCCTTGTTTTTTTGCTGGCACCCGCATCTCTTTTTGGAGCTCTGAAGCTGCTTCTGCGGCTTCAATCTGTTTTTGAGTTCTCTCTTGTAAATGCTCATAAGCAGAGCGGCGATCAATCGTTTTATCATAACGCCCCCCCAGCCAACTACTATCCATTACTGTTTGGCGGGCACTTGTACTGATAGGACCAATTTGTGACATAGGTGGCACGATCAGTGTTTGTTGTACTATAGAGGGCACTCCCTTCTTTTGCAGTACAGAGATTAACGCCTCTCCTACACCCAGCTCACTAATTACTTTTTGTGTATCCAGGTTTGGATTGGCTCTCATTGTTTGTGCCACCGTCCGTACCGCTTTTTGATCACGTGGCGTAAATGCTCGTAACGCATGTTGTACACGATTACCGAGTTGCCCAAGCACTGACTCGGGAATATCCAGTGGGCTCTGTGTAATAAAATAGATTCCTACACCTTTTGAGCGAATGAGCCGGACGACCATTTCAACTTTCTCAACCAATGCTTTGGGCGCTTCTTTGAATAACAGGTGTGCTTCATCAAAAAAGAAGACAAAACGTGGCTTTTCCAGGTCACCCACTTCGGGTAACTCTTCAAATAGCTCCGACAACAACCAGAGTAAAAAAGTTGCGTATAGGCGTGGACTGTGCATCAGTTTATCTGCTGCCAGAATATTAATATAACCCAGGCCTTCATCATTGGTTTTAATCAGGTCACTCAACTCCAGACCAGGCTCTCCAAAGAATTGGTCTGCGCCTTCTTGCTCCAGTACAAGTAAACGACGTTGAATTGCACCGACTGATGCTTTACTGACATTGCCGTAACTTGTGGTAATGCTTTTAGCATTATCGCCTATAAATTTCAGTGTTGAGCGCAGATCTTTTAGATCAAGCAATAACATGCCTTCATCATCTGCAAATTCAAAAATGATATTCAAAACGCCTTCTTGAGTCTCATTAAGGTTCATCAAACGAGCTAGCAGTGTCGGCCCCATCTCTGAAATTGTAGTACGAACAGGGTGCCCCTGTTTGCCAAACAGATCCCAAAATACAACAGGACTTGATGCAAAAGAAAAGTCTTCAATACCTATTTTTGATATACGTTCGTCAATTTTTTTATGTGGCTTTCCAGGCTGGCTGATTCCACTCAAATCCCCTTTAATATCCGATAAAAATACCGGCACCCCCATGCGTGAAAAACCTTCAGCAAGTACCTGTAAGGTAATTGTTTTTCCCGTACCGGTTGCTCCTGCAATCAAGCCATGTCGATTGGCAAAAGCTGGATCAAGAAAAACCTTCTCTTCACCCAACCCCAATAGAATTCCATTATTCATTATTTACTGACCTCACCATTTAATATCTGATTCCAGGCTTCGTTATAAAGTTGACTCACTCGGCTCCCCACATATCTGGCAGATTCACAGCGTGCCAACGTCTCTTGTGATGGGAATATCGCTCTGTTTTTTTGATAGCTTTTAGAAGCCAATTCCAATGCTGCCAAATTAGGTGTCGCATAGGCAATCTCTTCAGCCAGTTCAACCCCTGTTTTAGCATCAAAAATAAAATTTATAAACTGATGTGCTGCCGTTACATGAGGTGCTCGCCTTGGAATACAAAGGTTATCCTGCCACACGAGTGAACCCTCTTTGGGTACGACATAAGCAATATCATCATCCTCTTCCATCACTTGTAAAATATCGCCATTCCACTCCATGACCAGATCCACCTCACCGTCACGCAGCAAATCCTGCCCGTTATCTCCAGCAAAATATTTGATATGTGGTTTTTGCTTGACTAGCAAAGCACCTGCTTTTTTAATCTCGCCTGCATCAGTGGTATTGATGGAGTAGCCTAGGTATTTCAAGGCCATCTGTATCAGTGTGCTTTGCTCATCCAGCACTGCAATACGCCCTGAATATTTATCTGAGTCCAGTAACAGTTTCCAGCTATCAACGGGTCCCTTCACCGCTGATTTTCGATAACCAATTCCTAGTGTTCCCCACATATATGGCAAACTATAGCGACGACCTTTATCAAACTCAGCATCCATAAACTGCGGGTTGATATTGCTAATATTGGGAATCAACGATCGATCCAGTGGTGTTAACAGTTCAGCACGAATTAGACGCATGATGCTATAATCAGAAGCCACTGCAACATCATAACGCGGATTGCTCATTAATAGTTTTGCAACAAAATCAGCCTCGCTGGTAAACACATCCATCGCAACTTCAACCCCACTTCGTTGCGTAAAATCACTTAATGTTGTTTGGCCGATGTAGGTGTCCCAATTCAGGAAACGCAATGGCTTATGAGCTTGTCGCGGCTCTGCCAACAATGCATGAGGCATTGCCAACCCCAACGCCGCTGCTTGTAAAAAATTACGCCTTGAGAGAGCCTTATTCAACGTAGTACCCAACGAAATGAAATGAACAGCAGCACGGAAACCAGCAACATCAATAAAAATACTCCTGCAATACAGTATAAAAATCTCTGCATGACGGGTTGTAACACCTCATCACTATCAATTTCAGCTAATACAGCCCATGTTGTTTTATCAAATTTAAAGCTCCCATAAGCAGAGAACACATCAATATCACGGTAATCCAATGCTTCCAGTGCGCCTGTTTCACCCTTAAATGCTCTTTTTACAGGCTCGGTTTCAACGCGTATTTTCAATACTGATGAGGTTTTATAAAAACGAGATTGACTGCGCATTAAAAAATCTTTGCCTACAATATAAGTCTCTCCCGTTTCGCCCATACCTGTTGTGACCTGCATGATCTTATTGATAGCCTGATTGGGCACTTGAAACACCAAAGCCCCCATCAATTCACCATCAATATCAGAAATCTTCGAGGCAACAAAAAGTGCGGGCTTACCCTGGCTGGGTTCATACGAAGAAAAATCAGAAAATTCAACTGCTTGTTGTTTTTTATTGTTGATAGCCGCTCTGAAAACCTTTCCAAGCGATGTATCTTTCCATCGCCCATCGACTAAATTTGTTGCAAAATCAGGCTCTTTTTCAATACTGTAAATAACATGACCTTTAACATCAATCAGAAAAACATCGTAGTAACCTCGATTTTTTTGAAACTTACTAAAAATAGTGTGGGCTGCACTATGCAAATGGTCGTAATCGGTATCATCTGAAGAGCCATCCAATGATTTATCAATGTATTTTTTTTGTAAATTCAGAGTGGCCTCATCTCCAAGCTTCGCCCAGGCTTCATTCATGGCCTCCAGCAACAAACGAACCTCACCATTACCACTCCAGAAAGTAATCTCTGCGCGTAAAGTATCAAAATAACTTTCAAGCTTTGATTGCCGCAGATCCCTGAAAAGCATCAGATCACTTTTGGTGCTCTCGACCGCTTTAGAGAACATTTTCTGATAAACAACCGCTGAAGTTAAAATAAAAACCAGACAGAAAAGAGTGGGGGCGATACGTTTTTTATGTTTCAATAAAAATTGCATCAGGATTGCTCTTTTTTAAGGGCCGCTTGATTGAATGCAGTCTGCATCTCTTCATCACCAATCACATCATTCACTGCTTGCCAAGTCACCGAAAAATAGTTGAAACCTTCAGTATTGATCTTGCCACTACGAACATCCAGGGTGACACTTTTCAATAGGTGAATTAATTTTGCTCTGGCCGCTGCAATCCGCTGTGGATTATCATCCATGGAGTGCATATTTTCAAAAAGTGCCAATACCTGATCCGTATATTGATCAATACGTATTTTTTGCCGACGTTGCTGCAACTGCATTAATCCCGAAATCAACAGTACAACTAAAGTGATCATTAAGGCGATGGGCTCCGCCTGCTCTTGCAAAAAAGAGGGCTTATCTCGGTCATAATAGCTTTGAGCACCCTCATGAACAGGCATGAAGGTTCCTTGAGTTCGATCAGGCGGGCGAATAAAACCCGCTAGTGGCGCTAATGTCAGTAGCTCTTTGCGTTGTTCAAATAATATTTCCGTCACTTGATGAATCAAATCATTTGAAACATTTTTGTTGGCTATTAATAAACGTTGTACAGCAACTGTTCCAAGATCCTCTTCAGGCAGAGCAGGTTCGCCCTGATAAGAACCCTTTGGAATGACCCCTATATCCAGTGTTGGATTTTTTAGCTTAAGTGCGGCTGCCTGATCAGTCTCAATAATGCGTGAAGGGACTTTCTCTATTAACTCCAAAATAGAAGGGTTACCTGGCCCTCTCACTCTGAATACAGCATCAACCGCATTAGAAATGAAAGCCCAATTTGCAGCGGAAGTGGACATAGACATCGCATCAATATCACCTTCATAAATTCCATAATGATTGGCTAAAAACCAAAAGCTATCGTATTGCCCACTGCTTTTAGACGCAATAGCAATCTGCTTGCCTCTAAGGTCAGAAATACTTTGAATATCCGACTCATAACGTACAACCAGCTGAAATGCATCGGGATAAAGTTGTGCAACTAGACGGGCGGCAGGCAGGGTTTTTGTGTCTGCTTGAATGGTTGCCATCTGCACTTTTCCAGATTCAAGCAACTCCATATTTTGATTTGAACCCTGAGTTTCCAAAACTTCGACAATAAGGTTGGGGTTAAAGCGCTCCGCAATTAAAGCAATCGACTGCGCAATCGTAAAAGATTCGGAGCCTTGGGAACCGGCAGCAATTCGTATTTTTTGGGTTTTGGTTTTGTCAAAATAGGCCCATAAGCCTAATAGGATAACAGTGACAAGAAGAGAGACAATTATTACAGGAAGTAACTTTCTCATAACAACAAAAAATTACCTGAAGGATACAAGTCGATTCGTTGAGTGGGGCACGGTACAAATCATAATTTGGCAATAAAAAAGCTATGGGGATAATGAGGCATGAACCTCTGACCACAAATGAAAATTCATGACCAGAGGTACAAAATTATATTTATTTTTCCATGTCATCAAATGCGTTTTTATCCTCAATATACTGATAAAATTCTTTACGCATATGAGGTTTGTACTCTTCGAATTTAATAAACCCATCAAGTAAAGCAATCATCTTTTCTCTATTGGCTTCACTCTGTTTTTTTTCATACTTTTTAAGTACATAATTAAGCTCATGTGTCTGCTTTGATATCATTTCACTGTCTTTAAACATAATTTATTTCTCCACCGTAGTGTTTTTTAACAAAATTCACGCTAATTCCTTAGCCGCTTTTATCCATCCAGAAACCATCTCTTCTGTCGGATTAATCCGTGTGCGGTGTTCCTTGGCATTCACCTCCTCCATGTTTTTAGTCAATGCATCAATATTTTGTTGGGCAAGACTCTCAACTGACTTAATGCCCGACGCTTCTAGAAGCTCTGCAAATTGACCACGAATACCGGAAACCCTGATCAAGTCAGCCATGCTCACCCACTTTCCAATGACGAATGCTTCAACCTTAACCGTCTGGGCAATCAACTCTCGTTCTTCAGATGTTCCACTGTTTGCAATCAGATCTGCTGTCGTTTTAATCTCTATGCTGCGCAGACGTTTGCCATAACCTTGACCAATTCCTTCTATCTCCTCAATATCATAAGTATCTTTAGGGCCATCAGCATCACCAACGCTCAATGAAGACGCAGATGCTTCAATATCATAGGATTTTTCTTTAAATTGATCACGCTCTTTTGTCAAACTTACTATCTGCGTATTCATATCATTAGCATCACTCTCAAAGCGCAAAAATGATGCTTTAAAGCCTTGATTTTCACTCTCAGCCTGACTGATACGAGCTTTATAACTTCCCACTTCGTCCAGCAGTGTATCCTCTCGTTTTTTACAACACAGTGATTTCAGTATCCACCCGATAATCCCACCAATAATTGCTGCAAGTAACAAACAAAACAGCATTTGAAAAATTAAATAACCCATAAATTAATCTCCAAGAATATTAAATTCAATACGACGATTTTCAGCTCTACCTTCGACTGTTTTGTTATTGGCAATTGACTTCATTTCACCGTATCCGATTGCCACCAGACGATTAGAATTAATGTTTTTTTCCACCAGTCGTTTTACGACTGCCTGCGCACGCATCTCACTTAACTTTTGATTCATCGCACGAGGGCCACTAGAATCAGTATGCCCTGCAATCTCTATTCTGGTATCCGGACATTTCAAAGCAACTTCAGCTAACTTCTCAAGCAAGGTGTCACTCTCACTCTTGATCCTAGCTCTGGACACTTCAAAATAGATTTTTTGATTTGAAAGCAGATTATTAAATAGATTTTGGCAATCAATTGCAGCAACATGAACAACGACAGGTTCAACGTCTTCAAGTTTCACGTTGAAATCAATCAAGGTATATTGATTCGTTAGTGATTGAGATGAACGCTGCTCTAATTGGTCACGCATACTCTCAGAAGCTACATAGCCGGTAATAGAGAGGTCTGTATTATGAAAGTGTGCGGTCATATTAGTATAGTCACTCAAGTGATCAATAGCCGCTCGTTTAATCGAATCACCCCAACCCGCTGGTGCGCCAGCTTCAATTGTCATCTTGTCAATGACATTCGATGCACCCATACGTAATTTTGTGGCTTCAACAATATCGCTGCGTGTTGCCTCATCAGGTACATAACCTTCCAGTAAAACGTTAACACCATCATAAGTAACAACCAAATCATAATTTTTCGGTTCAGCGACGGCGATTGATTCAGATTCAACAGTCAGTTGATTATCTATAGCTCTAACACCCCAAATATTTTTAACAATATCGCCCGCTTGTGAACGCAACGCTTCTGTCGGCGCACTGCCCGTCAAAAGTAACTCGCGACCATCAGCAGAGACATTCGCCCATCCCATCCCTTCAGAAACCAAATCTGCACCAGAGCGTGCCTCCAAATCATCTTCGATAACAGGAGATTTCGTCTTGATACAAAAATAAGCCAATAAAAGAATAGCCAAAAGGCTCAAGATAATAATCATTTTTCTTGGCATGGCACCCTCATAAATTCACACCTCACCATCATCCTTGGTAGTTCTTGATGTAGTTATGTATTTTTTAATATTTCACAAATTTCCTTGTCGGGCGACCATTCTCCACCCATTGCAATCAACGTGTCAAGCTCAAAATCGCCAAACCACACAAAGTAAGTATTTACACCTACTTCCATGTTCTTTATGAAAAAATTTTCTTAATTTTAATGTACGCTTCATTACCAATGGTAATAAAAATCATCCCGAGTTATTATTCCATTACAAGATGTATAGAATCTATCTGTCTTGACTTTTTTCAACGTACATTAACAATCATAAATAAACGTAGGAGAACAACAATGAGTATTGCTAATCTGGCAGCTGAAATATTTATGAAAAAAATAGGGGGGTCTGGTGATTCGGGGAATATAGCCTCTGCTTTGACTGGCCTTTTAGGCGGAAATAACAGTGGTGGTGCTGGTGATCTCGATATCATGGGGCTGGTTTCCAAGCTTCAATCAGGCGATATGTCATCAATGGTCTCTTCATGGCTTGGTGATGGTAGTAATGATAGTATCTCTACAGACCAAGTAACCAATATGCTTGGTGAATCAAAGATCTCTGAATTTGCATCCAAACTCGGCGTAGATCCCAGCACAGCATTGAACGGTCTAAAAGATACCATTCCAGATGTGATTGATCAGTCCAGTAGTGGCGGATCACTGCTGGATAGTATTGGCGGTTTGAGCGGCGCATTAAATATTGCTAAAAAATTATTCTAAATTTAAAAAATAGTATAGGCCTGATTTTTTTCAGGCTCTATACTGCATTGTTCAGGACAACTCTATGAAACCATCTACGCCCCTTCCCTTGCTGTTTATAGTTTGCTTCAGCATTTTACTTACTGGTTGCGCCACGGCTTACTACAAAACGATGGAGAGTGTTGGCATCCATAAGCGTGATATTTTAGTGGATCGGGTTGAAGAGGCGCGTGATGCTCAAACAGAGTCAAAAGAACAATTTGAATCGGCATTAGAACAATTTACCTCTGTATTGAGCTTTGATGGCGGTGAACTGGAAGATAAATATAATCAGCTCAACAAAGAGTACGAGCGAAGTGCTGACCGTGCGGAAGATGTCAGCGAGCGCATTGAAAGCGTTGAAGATGTCGCTGAAGCACTTTTTAAAGAGTGGAAAACGGAAATAGAAGAGTATCAAAGTAATAAGTTGCGCCAATCCAGTGAGCAGAAATTGAAACAGACTCAGCGTCAGTACAAAAAACTGATCAGCGCAATGAAAAAAGCCGAGTCAAAAATTACTCCAGTATTATCAGCACTGCGCGACCAGGTGTTATTTCTCAAGCATAATCTGAATGCTAAGGCGATCGCTTCGCTTCATTCTGAATTAGGAAGCATCAAAAGCGACGTTTCCAAACTTATAAAAGAGATGGAAGCATCAATTAAAGAAGCGGATACGTTCATCAATAAAATGGAAGATTGATGATCAAAACCCACATCACCCATACCTTTGAAATTGAACCCTTTATAACTAAGGACGGCTCTATTATCAGAGAGCTGATGCATCCTGATCATCATGCAAGTGAATATCAAAGCATTGCGGAAGCGACGATTCTAACTGGAAACAAAACATTGCTTCACCAACATCAAAAAACAGAAGAAATTTACTATATAAAAACGGGAACAGGCCGTATGACACTTGGCAGTAAAAAATTCACTGTGGTTCCAAATGATACCATCTGCATCAGCCCTGAAACAGCACATTGCATAGAAAATATTGGCGATGAACCTCTCGTACTATTGTGCTGTTGCACCCCTAGCTACTCTCATGAAGATACAGAGTTACTCATTTGAACAAATCATGACTGTTCTGTGCCCTATGAGCTAATATGTCGTTTTTGTCTAAAAACAGTTCTTGAACTTTTTTTAGACACTTTTTTTCTGCTACTCTTATCAATAAAAGCAGGCGTTCCTTTTAGAGCGCTCTCGCTAAAATCACGCAATAACACATCTGAAACAACCTGTTTATTTAACGAATAACACTCAATTAACCCTTCGTATAACAGTTTAAACAAACGAGGCAATGCAAGCTTATGTGTCTGCCCAGTTGTTTCGAACAACCAGTCACTGAGCAGCATAAAACGCTCAAAGGGTTGATCTTCTAATATAAGCGGTAAGGCATTCTTGAAGCGCCCACTATTTGCAATTAAATCCCAGTAGCGCGCAAAACGCACTAATCGTTGCATCGTAAAAAAATCAATTAGACTTGTACTTAATATCTGATACGGTGGATAAGGTGCATATTTCATTTCATACATATCAGTATGCCGAACCAGTGGCGTTCCACGCAGTCGTTTTAAGATTCCAACCTGAATTTCATGTGGCTTGCAAGCAACTAACTGATTAAAACCAAGCGCAATACTTTCAATATTTTCACCCGGCAAACCCAGAATCAAATCTGTGTGTAAATGTGCTTGAGTTTCATTGCGTAACCAACGAATATTTGCCTTGCTTTTTTCAGTATCTTGCCTGCGACTAATTAAGCTTTGTATTTCAGTATTAAATGTTTGAATACCAATTTCAAACTGTAATGACCCTTCTGGGAATTTTTGAATCACCGCATTCAATTTTTCAGGTAAATGATCAGGAATAACTTCAAAGTGTAAAAACAGATCATCATCTAATCGCTCAAGAAAGAACTCCAGAATTTTTATACTGCTGTCAATTTTCAGGTTAAACGTCCGATCAACAAATTTAAAACGTCGTGCACCTCGCTCATATAGCCTACTCATGGCCATTTGAAATGGGTCAATTTCAAATGGCCATGCCGTTTTATCGAGTGCAGACAGGCAAAATTCACACTTAAAAGGGCATCCCCGAGAGGCCTCAACGTAAAGGATGCGATGCTCAATATCTTCATCCGTGTACAAGTCATAGGGCATCACAATCTCGGAAAGGGGAACTCTATTGGGTGGAATCACCTTTGTCGGTGGAAAATCCTCCTTCATAAGTTGCTGACATAACTGCCTAAAACTCACCTCCCCCGCACCACGCACAACATAGTCAACCAAGTTGACTATGGGCTGTGAATCCCATTCATAGCTGACTTCAGGGCCACCGAGCACAATAGTAATATCAGGGCGCACTTCTTTTAATAATGCGACAACCTGAGTCGTCTGCTCAACATTCCAGATATACACACCCAGCCCGATAATACGCGGCTGATGCATTAAAAGCTGCTCAACTATATCAATAGAACGAGCTGTTACAATAAACTCAACAATGTGAGCTTCTGATTGCAATTCACCCAAATTCGCTTTCAGGTAGCGCAATCCTAGCGCTGAATGGATATAACGTGCATTAAGTGTGGAAAGGATGATTGATGACATTAATAAATTAGCGTTAGTAACTAAAAAAATAATATAGCTGTTACTTAAAAGGCAGTAAATACTAATATTTACTACCTTTTCACAACAACTTATAGGTAAGTTATTTTCTTACGTATTATCGTTATACAACCCTATTTCACTTGACTCTTCAGAATCAATACAATTTTTTGTAAAATCATTCCGACGCAGCTCTAAATTTTCCAGGTATTCTGGCGTAATATCTCCAGTCACATACTCACCTGTAAAACAAGAGGTATCAAAGCCTTTCACTGCAGTTGTTTCACGTAAAACTGATTGCACCAAACCATCAAGATCCTGATAGACAACCCAATCAGCACCAATTTCAGTCGCAACTTCCTCATCGGTACGATTATAAGCAATCAACTCTTCAACCGCCGGCATATCAATGCCATAAACATTGGGATAGCGAACTGCTGGAGCTGCGGAAGCAAAATAAACTTTTTTAGCCCCTGCCTCCCGAGCCATTTTTATAATCTGGCTGGATGTGGTTCCTCGAACAATAGAGTCATCAACAAGCAGTACATTTTTACCATTAAATTCCAGATCAATCGCATTCAGCTTTTGTCTTACAGATTTTTTACGCTCTTGCTGCCCAGGCATGATAAACGTACGGCCAATGTAGCGGTTTTTTATAAAGCCTTCTCGATATTTGACACCGAGATTGTAAGCAAGAGGCAGCGCTGAAGTTCGACTGGTATCAGGAATGGGAATGACCACATCAATATCATGCTCTGGATATTCACGAAGAATTTTTTCAGCCAACTGCTCGCCCATACGTAAACGTGCTTTATAAACTGAAATATCATCAATAATAGAGTCCGGACGTGCCAGATAAACAAACTCAAAAATACAAGGGGAATAAGTAGGCGCATCAATACATTGATGCGTAAAAAGCTCACCATCAGAGCGAATAAAAATAGCCTCACCGGGTGCTATATCACGTATCAGCTCAAACCCCAAAGCATCCAGAGCGACACTTTCAGAGGAGACCATATATTCTGGGCCAGACTCTGTTTCACGCTTTCCAAACACAACTGGGCGAATACCATAAGGATCACGAAACGCAACCATGCCATAACCCGTAATCATAGCAACTGCAGCATATCCCCCACGGCAACGCCGATGTACTCCTGCAATAGCCTCAAAAATATCATGCTCATCAATGCGTAACTTTCTTGCTTTATGTAATTCATGTGCAAAGACATTTAATAGCACTTCTGAATCAGACTCCGTATTAATATGCCGTAAGTCTTCACGAAACAGCTCGTCTTTCAAATGCTCTGCATTAGTTAAGTTCCCATTATGAGCCAATGCAATCCCATAAGGAGAGTTGACATAAAAGGGCTGAGCTTCAGCCGTTGATGAGCATCCGGCTGTTGGGTAACGCACATGTCCAACTCCCATTTTTCCGGTTAATCCTCTCATGTGTCGTGTTTTAAATACATCACGCACCAGACCGTTTGCTTTACGCAAATGAAACTTGCCCTTATCACAGGTGACTATACCCGCAGCATCTTGTCCTCGATGCTGAATCACTGTTAAGGCATCATAAATCGCCTGATTGACATTACCATTACTACCCACTATGCCAATGATGCCACACATCAAAATTTCTCCAATTTTATAAAAATTAACCCAGATACTTCATGAGTTTGGATTAAAACTTCTGTTTTAACTGTTCAAAATAATCATCAGGAATTTCAACTGATGCATAATCAACCATAGCTGATGCTAACGGCTTAAAATACTGTAATAACTCAGACTCGACCCACCAGGATGTTTCAGGCATAGCAGTCATTCCCAGCAAAATCACAAGCACGGTCACGATCAGCATGCCTCGTATCGTACCGAATAAAACACCGATCAAACGATCCAGTCCACTCAACCCTGCAGAGTGGATAAACTTTCCAATCTGGTGATTAACCAATGTCGATATAATTAAAACACTAATAAAAAGAAGAAAGAAAGTCACTCCAACTCGTAATGAGGGCGTGTCAATCGCACCTTCAAATACCACAGAGGCTTTATCTGCGAACTCTAAAGAGACCCATACCGCAACAATCCACCCCGCAAGTGACATGCCTTCACGCACAAAACCACGAATGATACTTATGATTGCAGAAATAACGATAATTCCGATAATGATATAATCCGGCCAACTCATCGCATTACTCTCCAGTTGTTACCACACTTGTACCTGCACGATGTTTAACGACCACACCTTTCATTCGAAACTCATCCATTAAATTAACCTGCAAATTATTAGAAGTCTTTTTGGATAGTTCAGGCCCGACTTTTACTCTGAATCTTTTACCTGTCGTCGTATCGATCCGTTCTATAAATGCACGATAACCCGATTTCTGCAATTTATTACGTAACGCTAACGCATTTTTTTTACTGGAAAAACTCGCAAGCTGTACAACCCATGCATTAGGTTTTTTTACTGATTTTTTGACTTCCTTAACAGCCTTGGAAGTTTCTGGTTGAAACTCAACAGGCAAGGAATCAAGCTGTTTTTGGCTTTCAACGACTTGAGTGGGATTAGAAATATCAGGTGCTTTAATGAGTTTTGAGGTGTCATCATCAAGGATCACCGATTGTTGAGGTTCATCCAGTGACAGCCGCTTTATAATAAAGCCATCAGGTTTTTCAGGAATTGGGCTCACAATCGTGCCCGATTGATTACTTTGTGATATATCAAGCAAAATCGGAACGACAATAGCGGTTAGCGCACCCAGCACAAGTAAACCAACAGTTCGTTGTTTTAGTTTTTTTGACACAACAATCTACAAAAATAATCAGTGAATCATGGTTGCGATAATATCAGTCCCAGCCATTACTTTACTACCCACACTGACATGTATTTTAGAGTTTTCAGGCAAATAAAGAACAACTCTTGCTGGAAAGAGATTAAAACCACTTCGTCGCCCCTGCCCCATACGTTCGCCAGCCTGATAAAAACAACTCAACCCCAGCGTGGCCGATGAACAATTAATCATCATAACATCATCTTTTTCATCTGTTTGAATATGCAACGCATAGCGTGGTTTGTAATGACCGCTACCCATTTTTTTTAGAGCTGAGTGTGTCCACAATGCTGCAATTCGACCCTCAATAGGACTACGAACAAGATGACATCCAAAAAAACGCATTCGCATAACAATTCGAATGGCAGGCCGCTCAAGATAAACATCCGTCCGTTTACCAATGGCTTCTACCACGCCATCAACGGGACAGATAACACCGAGCGGTGCCGAAGGAACCTTACGCTTTGGATCACGAAAAAAAAATAGTAGAAAGGCAACAAACAGCCAGGCAGGTAGCGCAATCAAGAACCCATATTCATGCTGTAACACCACAACAAAAACAAGTGAAACAGCAATATATACAAAGCCCTCACGAGAAATAACCGGGCGATTATGATCAACCATAATTCAAATAAAAAGGCAGTTGTAACTTAATATTACTGCCTTTTTTGTCCTTGGTTAGTTTTTAGTTTTATCGACAATTTTATTGTCTGAAATCCATGACATCATACCCCGAAGACGAGCACCGACTTCTTCGATTTGGTGTTCACGGCCAATACGACGTTTTGCTTTTAACGTTGCAGCCCCAGCTTGATTTTCCAAAATAAACTCGCGTGCAAACTCACCATTTTGAATTTCAGTCAAAATACGGCGCATCTCTTTCTTGGTTTCATCGGTAATCACTCGTGGGCCCCGCGTCAGATCACCATACTCTGCTGTATTTGAAATGGAGTAACGCATGTTGGCGATTCCACCTTCATACATAAGATCAACAATTAATTTCAACTCATGCAAACATTCAAAATAGGCCATTTCAGGGGCATAACCCGCTTCAACCAATGTTTCAAAGCCTGCTTGAACCAATGCAGTTGCACCGCCACATAAAACAGCCTGTTCACCAAAAAGATCTGTTTCTGTCTCTTCCTGAAAGTTAGTTTCAATCACACCTGCACGGCCACCACCATTGGCACTGGCATATGAAAGTGCAATAGCTTTCGCCTGGCCACTTGCATCCTGGGAGACAGCAATCAGTGAAGGAACACCACCGCCTTGAGTATAGGTGGAACGTACCAGGTGACCTGGGCCTTTAGGGGCAATCATGATGACATCGAGATCAGCTCGTGGCTCAATCTGCTCATAATGGATATTAAAGCCATGAGCAAATGCTAATGCAGCCCCTTTTTTGATGTTAGGCTCAATCACATCACGATACAATGCAGCTTGATGTTCGTCAGGAGCTAGAATCATCACAACATCCGCATTTTTTACCGCTTCTTCAATAGATAGAACTTTTAAACCTGAAGCTTCAGCTTTTGAGACCGAGGAGGAACCTGATCGTAAACCCACGACCACATTAATACCTGAATCTTTCAAGTTATTGGCATGTGCATGACCCTGTGAACCGTAACCAATAATTGCAACGGACTTACTTTTGATAATTGATAGGTCTGCGTCTTTATCGTAATAGATATTCATTTTTCTACTTTTTCCTTTAAAGCTTAATTTTGTTTTATAACTGTAAACCTTTTTCACCGCGCGAAACACCGGAGACTCCCGTTCGTGCAACTTCGAGAATCATACCGTCCCGTATGGCTTCAATAAATGCATTTAATTTTCCTGCTGTCCCCGTCACCTCAATGGTATAACTCGTTTTAGTCACATCAAGAATATTGCCACGAAAAATTTCTGACAATCGTTTCACTTCATCACGCGCATCACCATCCACTGCCTTAACTTTAATCAACATCAGCTCACGCTCAATATGCGCTCCGTCCGTCAAATCTGACAATTTAACAACATCAATCAATTTATTCAGCTGCTTGGTGATCTGTTCAATAATTTCATCAGAGCCACGAGTCACAAGCGTCAAGCGAGACAATGATGAGTTTTCTGTAGGAGCCACTGTCAAAGATTCAATATTATAACCGCGCGCTGAAAATAGCCCACAAACCCGAGATAATGCACCCGCTTCATTTTCCATCAAAATCGAAATAATATGTCTCATCACTTACACCAACAACATTTCATTTAATCCCGCACCAGCAGGAATCATCGGATAAACGTTTTCAGCCGGATCAGTATAGTAATCCAAAAAGACCAAACGACCTTTCAGCTTCATCGCTTCTTCCATTGCAGGTCTCACATCCTCAGGTTTATCAATACGAATCCCGACGTGACCATAACTTTCAGCTAATTTAACAAAATCAGGCAATGACTCCATATAGGACATAGCATAGCGCTTTCCATAAAAAAACTCCTGCCATTGGCGTACCATTCCCAACACACCATTATTCAAGTTCACAATTTTAATGGGTAAACCGTATTGCAAGCAGGTTGAAAGCTCTTGAATACACATCTGGATACTGCCTTCGCCCGTCACAACAGCAACCGTTGCATCAGGGTGCGCAAGTTGCACACCCATCGCGGCGGGCAGACCAAAACCCATCGTGCCAAGCCCACCAGAAGTAATCCACCTGTGTGGTTTATCAAATTTGTAAAACTGTGCCGCCCACATCTGGTGCTGACCCACATCAGTCGTCACATAAGCATTGCCTTGAGTCACATCATAGAGTGTTTGAACCACAGCTTGAGGTTTGATTTTTTCGCCATTGGTATCAAACTTCAAGCATTCAATTTTACGCCATGCCTTAATTTTGCCCCACCAGTCATTCAATGCTTGCTCATCAGGATTTCGTTCAGTCGCTCTTAGCAGCTTGAACATCTCTTTTAATACATTACTAACCGCCCCTACAATAGGCACATCTACTTTGACATTTTTTGAAATGGATGCAGGGTCGATATCGATATGAATAATTTTTGCTGTCGGGCAAAACTTTTCAATTTTACCAGTCACACGATCATCAAAACGTGCACCAATTGCGATCAATACATCGCATTCATGCATAGTCATATTGGCTTCATAAGTACCATGCATTCCCAGCATACCTAAGAACTGCTTATCCGTGGCTGGGTACGCCCCAAGCCCCATCAAAGTACTTGTGATAGGAAAATTGAGCATTTGAACAAATTCAGTCAGTTCAGATGATGCGCCATCAAGAACAACACCGCCGCCACTATAAACAATCGGACGGCGTGCATTCAATATCATTTCCACGGCACGTTTTATTTGCCTGCCATGTCCCTTTAATACAGGATTATAAGAACGAATACTGACGCTTTCAGGGTAGTCAAAAAGTGCTTTATCGGCGGTAATATCTTTTGGAATATCAATTACCACGGGCCCCGGTCGCCCTGTCGTCGCAATATAAAATGCCTTTTTGATAATTTCCGCAAGGTCTTTAACGTCTTTAACCATAAAGTTATGTTTAACACACGGGCGTGTAATTCCTATCGAATCCACTTCCTGAAATGCATCATTACCGATCAAGCTTGTAAAAACCTGCCCTGTAAAAACAACCATAGGAATCGAATCCATATAAGCCGTTGCTATACCCGTCACGGCATTAGTCGCACCTGGCCCAGAAGTTACCAGTACGACTCCAGGCCTGCCTGTCGCGCGCGCATACCCATCCGCAGCATGTGTTGCTGCTTGCTCGTGCCTTACCAATATATGCTTTACATCATTCTGCTGATCAAGTGCATCATAAAGGTTTAATACAGCTCCTCCTGGATAACCAAAAAGATACTCAACCTTCTCTTCCTTTAAACAACGAATAAATATTTCAGCGCCGCTCAACTCCACGACAACACTCCTCAAATAGAACTATCAACAAACAAACGCGCAATTGTAGAAAGGTGCTGAGAAAATAGCAATTTTTTGTCACAAAAAAAGCACCACGCCGAATATTGCATGACTAAATTAATTTGACGTTTTCTCCCACAAGCATTCGCCACCAGCCTCTTTAGTGATCGCATCAAGGCGCTGCATATGCGCAGCCAGTTCTTTTTTTGTCGGTTGAATCACTTTTAACTTTGAACGAGCTTCAGGCAGACGATGAATCTCTTTCGGGATATTTTGTCTACCCATATTTTCGTCTCCACCTTTTCGACCTTCATCACCGAGCAGCAAACTCACCTGCCCTCCAGTCATGGTCAGATAGACTTCAGCAAGAATCTCGGAATCAAGTAGCGCGCCATGCAAATCACGTTTAGAGTTATCAATACCCAGCCGTCGACACAGCGCATCCAGATTATTACGTTGACCAGGATATTTTTGACGCGCCATCTTGAGTGTATCAATCACATCGCAATGATTTTGCACTTTCGACCACGTAACCCCGTTTAACTTTGCAAGCTCATGATTAATAAAGCCAACATCAAATGGAGCGTTATGAATAATGAGCTCAGCACCCTCTATAAAACTCATAAATTCGTCAACAATGGCTTCAAAGCGTGGTTTATCGACTAAAGATTCATTTGTGATGCCATGCACTTCCATCGCACCTGGATCAATTTTTCGATCAGGCTGTAAATATTGATGGTAATGCCGACCCGTTAAACGGCGTTCAACTATTTCCACACAACCAATCTCGATAATACGATGCCCTTGCTTAGGTTCCAGGCCTGTCGTTTCAGTATCCAGTACAATTTGTCTCATAAATTACATCCGCTCAAAAATAAGATCCCAAACACCATGTCCCAAACGTTGCCCTCTGAGCTCAAATTTGGTCAGTGGACGATAGTCGGGGCGTTCTGAGAATTTCAGGTCACCTGCACAGTTTCTATAGTTGGGCGATGCACTCATCACACGCATCATTTGATGCGCATAATTCTCCCAATCAGTGGCCATATGAAATTGACCTTTAGGGCACAACAGGCGACTCACTGATGCGATAAAATTAGGCTGAACAATACGACGTTTGTTGTGCCGCTTCTTGTGCCAAGGGTCAGGGAAAAAAAGATGAATCGCTTTGAGGGAAGTTTCAGGGATACGATGATCTAATAACTCCACGGCATCTATGCATGCCACACGTATATTACTTAACCCAAGTTCATCCACTTGGCGCAGCAGTGTACCGACACCAGGGCGATGAACTTCAATACCTAAATAATCATTTTCAGGTGATGCCTTCGCCATCTCGATTAATGACGTACCCATTCCAAACCCGATTTCAATAATACGCGGTGCTTCTCGGCCAAATAACTGACCTAGATCAATCTTATCCGAACCGGCAGGGACTCCATACCTTTCCAGTCGAGATTTCATTGCTCGACGCTGTCCATCAGTCATCCGACCTTCACGTAACACATAACTTTTTATACGGCGCGGATAAACTACATCGTTATCCATTTCTTTTATGATCACAATTAGAAAATTGTACCATCAAGTGGTGAGGATGCGCTTGCAAAGCGCTTACGTGGCATACGCCCTGCACGATAGGCTTCACGCCCTGCTTCTATGCTTTTTTTCATCGCTGATGCCATCAATACTGGATCTTTTGCAGCCGCAATGGCGGTATTCATAAGTACTCCATCGCACCCTAGCTCCATTGCAATGGCTGCATCTGAAGCAGTTCCTACACCTGCATCCACAATGATAGGAACATTAGCATTTTCAACAATCGTTAAAATATTGTAGGGGTTTCGAATCCCTAGGCCGGAACCGATTGGTGCAGCAAGCGGCATGACCGCAACACACCCCATCTCTTCAAAACGCTTAGCCATGATCGGGTCATCATTGGTATAAACCATAATTTTAAAGTTTTCTTTAAGCAGGCGCTCAGCGGCTTTTAAAGTGGCTGGAATATCTGGAAAGAGTGTTTTTTGATCCCCTAGCACTTCCAACTTAATCAAGTCATGTCCGTCAAGCAATTCACGGGCAAGCAAACAAGTACGTACAGCGTCTTCTTCTGTAAAACAACCTGCTGTATTAGGTAACAAGGTATATTTATCTAATGAAATCACATCCAGTAAATTAGGTTCATTGGCATTTTGCCCAATATTAGTACGACGAATTGCAACCGTAATAATTTCTGCACCACTCATTTCAACGGCTGCGCGAGTCTCTTCTAAATCACGATATTTACCCGTTCCAACCAATAAACGTGAGCTATAGTCGACCCCAGCAATAGTTAAAACATCTTTTTTAGACTCGTTTTCAATTTTATTTTGAAGCATGTTATTTCCTGATCATAATTTGTAAGTAAAACTGGGTTAATAAGCGTTCACAAAATATTCTACACACTTATTCTTAAATCCAAATTCAGCCGCCACCAATGGCATGAACGATTTCAACACGATCATTTTCTTTAAGCACATACTGTTCATGCAGGCTTCGTGGTATAATTTCAAGGTTGACTTCAACGGCTAGACGCTGACCCACCTGATCCATTGCCTCTAGTAATTGCACTATATTAGAACCCTCAGGTACTTTATGTAATTCGCCATTAACCGTTATTTCCACAGATATTCACCCTATTATTTCATAATACATCTGAAAGTATAATCCAGCATATGGGTAGCAAGTTCAATTAAAAATAAAACTTTTATGATAATGGCCGATATAGTGGAATAGGTGAAGAAAAATCAATAACACATAATATTCACCTAAATAAAAATATTGTCATATTTTTATCAAAATTTAGAATAATAATAAGTGTCCAGATTGAATAGCTAGAGTTATATCAATTCAGGTGACACATTAAAAGGCAAACAAGAAGTATGTTTTCTGTTAATCCAAATAATATGCACGCGCCAGCAAGCGTTACCGATAACACAACACCAAACAACGAACCCTGTTCGGAAGAGTTATCTGCCAATACGATCATGACTCTCATGAAAGACGGCCTGATTACATTCAATGAACAAGGAACCATCGAACATTTTAATCCAGCCGCACAAGATCTCTTTGGTTACTCACACAAAGAGATCCGCAATTGCCACTTAAGCCTGTTATTTCCGGAAACACTCCCTTCTGATGCTATTTTGCCTTTTGAAAGCACAGATACCTCCAGACAACGCATTAACAACTGGCATTTTGCTGCAATATCAGGAAACGATGCAGAAATTTATGGCCGACGAAAAAATGGAAAAATTTTCCCTATTGAACTCTCTATAGGTAAAACTCACTTGAGCAGTGGTATAAAATACATTGCCAATATTCGGGATATTACTGAGCGAAAGCAGGCAGAAAAAACCCTGAAAAAACTTGCACACAATGATCCATTAACAAACCTTCCAAACCGAAATTTATTCGGAGATCGCATGCAATACGCCATAGCCAACGCACGGCGTAACCAAGAAAAATTCTACTTGATGTTTATTGACCTCGATCATTTCAAAATAATCAACGACACCCATGGGCATGCTGCGGGAGATTATATTTTAAAACAAGTGGCTCAAAGACTTATGGCCTGCACACGAGAAAATGATACCGTCGCTCGCATGGGGGGTGATGAATTTGCAATAATCCTGACAAACATCACCTCCCCACATCATACGAAGAGTATTGCAGAAAAAATACTAAAAGCCCTCTCAACCCCTTATATTATTGACAATCAAAAGCTTCACATATCGGCCAGCATTGGTATTACCGAGTATCCAGACGATGGCAAGAATATGAATGATTTATTAAAAAAATCAGACAGAGCAATGTACAACGCGAAAGCACAACGCAATGATTTTGAGTTTTTTTCTAACGCTGAATAGCATCGCGCACAATAGCCCCCGTTTGTGCATGAAAAATTTTGCTCGGAAATAATTGCCCGCTTGTTTCGCCTGATAAAATAAAGTCCAGCTGATCACCAAATATTTTTCGAACTCGAAGTGAAGTACGTGCAGCCATCTGACCTTGAATATTTGCACTTGTAGAAACTAAAGCAGAACCAAGCTGGTTACATAAAGCAATCACTACAGGGTGATTTGTCACTCGTACAGCAAGCGTATTGTGCTGACCATACAGAAATGAAGGACAACATGAAACAGGAGGAATCAACCAAGTGACAGGCCCTGGCCACGTGGGTAAAATACGCCGTTTGATTGAAGAGTCGAGATCGCCCACAAAAGGAGCTAACTGTTGAAGGTTTGATGCAATCAAAATCAACCCTTTGTCAATAGAGCGACGTTTTAAGGCCAGTAGTGATAAAACTGCTTCTTCACTCCAAGGGTTACAGCCTAAACCATAAACTGCTTCGGTGGGGTAAGCAATCACCCCACCCTTTCGAATGATTTTAGTAGCCTGCCTTAATTTCCAACCGCTCAATTAAGTTGCTTCATAGTGTTATTGCTCTTGATTTTCACGCTCAATAGCACGGTAACCAATATCCTTACGGTAAAACATTCCATTCCAGCTTATTTGATCAACAAGCTGATAAGCACGCTGCTGTGCTTGTCCAACCGAATCACCCAGAGCACACGCACATAACACGCGCCCTCCCGCAGTCACAACATCACCACTCTGGCTTGCTGTTCCTGCATGGAATATTTTTGCATCATCCATAGCCTCTTTATTGAGACCATAAATAATATCGCCTTTGTCATACTCATTGGGATAACCACCCGCAGCTAATACAACACCCAATGCCGAACGAGAGTCCCACTCAACTACAATTTGATCCAACCTCTTATTCAAAGCGGCTTCACACAGCTCAATAATATCTGACTTCAAGCGCATTAAAATTGGCTGTGTTTCAGGATCTCCAAAACGGCAATTGTACTCAAGTACTTTGGGAACACCCGACTCATCAATCATCACTCCCGCATACAAAAATCCTGTATAAGGCATCGCTTCATCTGCAAGACCTTTCACTGTTGGCTCAATCACTTCCTTCATGATGCGATCAAATATAGCGTTCGTTACAACAGGAGCAGGTGAGTATGCTCCCATTCCACCTGTGTTCGGCCCTTTATCTTGTTCATCACGCGCCTTGTGATCTTGCGAGGTTGCCAATGGTAAAATATTTTTACCATCCACCATCACAATAAAGCTGGCTTCTTCGCCCAACAAAAATTCTTCAATCACCACACGGTGACCCGCTTCGCCAAAACCATTACCAGATAACATATCTTCAACAGCGGTAATTGCTTCGCCTTCTGTTTGAGCAAGAATGACACCTTTTCCCGCCGCTAACCCATCAGCTTTTACAACAATAGGCGCACCTTGTTGACGAATAAAGTCAACAGCGGGTTTAATCTCAGTAAATGCTCCGTAAGCTGCTGTTGGTATATGATGACGCACAAGAAAATCTTTCGTGAATACTTTTGAACCTTCCAATTGAGCCGCATCAGCTGTTGGCCCAAAGCAGCGTAACCCTGCCTCAGAAAATGCATCAACAATACCGAGCACTAATGGAACTTCTGGCCCAACAATAGTGAGATCAATACTCTCTTTTTGTGAAAAACTAATCAGTGCAGCAATATCATCTGCAGCAATATCAACATTTTTCACTCTGTTTTCAAGTGCTGTACCTGCATTACCAGGCGCAACAAAAACCTGACTTACTTTAGATGACTGAGCAGCCTTCCAGGCTAATGCATGCTCACGCCCACCACCACCAACAATAAGAATATTCATACAGAGGCACTTACTCAAAAACTTTAAGGAGCGGCAAATAACCGCTCCCTTAATAAAATATTATAGTCCTTTAGACTCAGACTCCAGATATGAAGCAACACCTTCGGCTGTTGGAGTCATCGCTTTATCTCCAGTTTTCCAGCCTGCGGGGCAAACCTCGCCATGCTTTTCAGTAAACTGTAACGCATCAATCATACGTAACATCTCATCAATATTACGCCCCAGAGGTAGATCGTTCACAACCTGGTGACGTACCAAACCCTCGGTATCAATCAAGAAAGAACCACGCAATGCAACTTCTTCACCAAAAAGAACATCATAGTCACGCGCAATACTTTTACTTAAATCTGCAACCATTGGATATTGAACATTACCGATTCCACCCTTATTAATTGCAGTATTTTTCCATGCCAAGTGAGAAAAATGAGAATCCACAGAGCAACCTATAACTTGAACACCACGCCCTTCAAACTCTTTTAGACGATGATCAAAAGCAATAATTTCTGAAGGGCAAACAAAAGTAAAATCTAAAGGATAAAAGAAAAGAACAACATACTTTCCTTTATAATCAGATAATTTAAAGTCTTCTTTAAAACTATTATCAGGCATCACTGCGGTTGCAGTAAAATCAGGGGCTTGCTTAGTGACTAAAACACTCATTATTTATTCCTCAAATTTCTATGTTGTTTAAAGCAAATATTCGTTCCAATAAAACTTGTCAGAGTATATAAATTTCATACTAAAACAGTCAAGTATTAAATGCAGTTAAATTATTTGCGATAGAAATATAACAGAAAAAACTGTTTTAGAGACATCTGGTGCCGAGAGAGAGAATCGAACTCTCACTCCCGCGTGGGAACCGGATTTTGAATCCGGCGCGTCTACCAATTCCGCCACCTCGGCATCATTATTTGAAAAATGGAGCTGGCGATAAGAATCGAACTTACGACCGGCTGATTACAAATCAATAAGTTCAGCTTCGGCAACATTGTAGCATTGTAATATTTTTTGTAAAGAGACTTCAGGAAGACATGGATAGCACGTATTAAAATATTTCAGTTGTACTCCGTGATTTTTATTATAACGGAGAAGGTTTGTGGCAAAAAAATATGCACTTGTATCAACCAAAGGCGGGGTCGGCAAAACAACGCTGACCGCTAATCTCGGCGGTATTTTAGCTGATATGGGACAAAAAACACTGGTGATAGATGCAGATCACCAGCAATCCCTGTCATCCTATTTTAAGCTGTCTCACAAAGCGCCCGGCGGGCTGCATCAGCTAGTAACATCAGCCAGTGCCGAAGACTGTATCAGTCGTACAGAAATACCCAATCTCGATATCATCTTGTCCGATGACCCGGAAAAAACCATTAATACATGGATTCGTCAGTCATCCAGTCACTTTCAGTATCTTCATGCCGCCCTGCTGAAACTCGATGATCAGTATGATTACATCATCATCGACACAAAAGGAGCCGATGGCACCGGTGAGCTGCAAGAGATGGCTATCCGGGCCAGCGATGTGCTGCTATCGCCCATCGCACCAGAATGGATTGCAGCCAAGGAGTTCATTCGCAACACAGTCGGAATGCTGCACCGCCTGGAGCCCCCTCCGGGGATCCAGACAGGGCTGCCGTCCATCCCGCCCATGTTCGGCCTCATCTATGGCCTGGATCGCACCAGCGATACGGATCTTGCGGCGCAGGAGTTGCGCAAGGCATTTTATATGGAGTCTCGCGGCAAAATTTCAATACTGGAGACAGTCGTGCCCAGTATGGCGGCATACAATCAGGCGACAGGTCGCCAGATACCGGTGCATCGCTATGAGGTCAAACGATATAACAAACAATATAAAAATCCTGCCGCATCGGCGCATGACACCATGCTTGAGCTAGTGCATGAACTGTTGCCGCATCTGTCAGATATCACCCCGCAGTGGAGCCCCCATGATCCAAAACTCAAGCCAGAAGGAGATCAATCATGAGCAAGAAATCACTGACCAATAAAGATGTTGTACAACTACTGAACCCTGAAACATTCCAGACAAAAAACAGTGATCATGATCATGGCAGTGATCCGCTGGGTAAAACTCAATTTGCGGTGACACTGGATCAGCTAGTGCCGTACAACAATAACCCGCGCCAGTCGCGCAATCCAAAGTTCGATGAAATCAAGGAGTCCATTCGCAATCGGGGACTGGATCAACCACCCAAAATCACCCGCCGCCATGCAAGTGACAAAAATTTCATGATCAAGTCGGGCGGTAACACCCGCCTGGAAATTCTGCGCGAACTGTACGAAGAGACAGACGACGAACGCTTCTACCGCATTGAGTGTCAGTTCGAGCCCTGGATCAATGAAATTGACACAATGGCCGGCCACATGGCCGAAAACGAACAGCGCGGTGATCTGCTCTTCATCGAAAAAGCCAGTGCGGCAATCAAGATGCGTCAGCTATTTGAAGCAGAAGAGCCTGGCACACTTTCCGGGCGCGAGCTGGCAAAAAAAATTACGATGAGCGGCTGGACGCTCGGATCACAAAACCTGACCCGCTACGAATATGCCGCCAATACGCTGCTGCCATTCATTCCGGTCGCCCTCTGGGCCGGTGCCGGACGGCCAGTGATAACCAGGCTGCGCAAACTCGACACGACCTATCGCAAATACTGGCTGGATCATGAACGAGGTCAGGAGCTGGGAGACTCTGGTTTTGAGCTGCTCTGGCATGAAGCGCTGAAGGATCACGATACTGAATCACTGGATCTCGCGGCCATTCAAAAAACACTGGATATTGAAATCGGCAAACAATTACAGATCCATTACCAGACGGTAGCTATTGAATGTGATGCCATAGCCTCAGGCAAGCCGCTGACGAGCTTAGACAGCAAAATAGACACCACCCATGCACCAAGCGCTATTCATAGTGGCATAGGCGCTCTGGAGGCGAGCCCTCTGGTCTCACGCCCGGCGACTGATCCAGTCTCAGAAAAACCGATGCCTGGCCCAATCCTCAGACCACAGGACAAGCTGGAACAACTCCGGCAACGGGTCTCTCAATCTGAATCAACGCTCTCGGCCTCCCCGCCCCCGCTCGCCGCTGAAGATGCAGCGGCGCTGGCTGCAGCTGTGCTTGCCTCACTGCGTGATCGTACCTGCCAGCTCGCCCAGCAACTTGCAGAGGCCTGGGATATTGGCCATCTGATCGAACCTGTCGATTTTGGCAGCGGATTTCTGGTCACCGCCCCCAATTTTTTTCTCGAAGATCAAGACCCCCAGGGCGGCGTATTCATGCACCTTTACCGCATGGCAGCCTGTGGCTTGTTCGCGTCGGGCGATACCACCAAGATTATGCAACCTGAATTAATACTGAAACTGGCTTTTGAAAATCCATTTTTTGCGTCCTTTGCGGATATTATATGCACCCAGGAAATTCTGGTACTGCACCAGCATCACGATGACAAACTGATCGCCACGCTAACGGAGTTACGCACAGGATTCCGAGAGCTCGAAGATCTCGTTATTGCCATTGCAATAAAAGAAAAAGAGATGCGGAGGAAAAATAATGACACAGCGCAATAATCTTTATTTTGACCTCAATCGCGCCACGATTGACCTGATTGTCAGAGTCTGGCGGGAAGGCCAGCACGAAGAGCTGAAACAACTGGGTATTCCTGTCGAAATCGCTGCGCTGCTGGCCAGAATGCGCACCAGCAGCTACATGGACCTGATTAATTTTCGCGGATCCATTATCAACTTTACATCGGACAACAATCGACTGGTATTGATGATCAAACACATGGAGCAAAAAAGTCTGCGCGACGAACAGGTCAATAAGATGATACAGATGGGCGCACCGCAGCCATTGCTTTATGATATTGCAACAGTTGATCGCGCTGAATTTCAGTGCAGACGTAAAATACTAGGTGTTGCCAGCGGCTCTGGCAAGCCTCGAAATCTGTCAAAAAGTGAAACGCTGAAAGTGCTCGATACACTGCAACAAATCACCACCCCGGATCCTCTGGTCGGCTGGCTGACACTTGGAGAAAGCACTGGCATATCTCTGACCCCGGTCTGGTATTTTCTCAAGCCAAACAACCCCTCCAAATATTGTAATCCATGGGGGGGCAAGAGTGATGCAGACAAATAAAGAAAATACTCCGTCAAAAGAGATTCAGGCACTACAAAGCTACATTGGTCAGGCCGTTGATTTACTCGGCAATGATCCAGACCCAAAGGATGCCGGGGCTTTCATCTACCTCGGCAACCCTCATATTGCCATCCCGCACCAGTTGCTGACAAACGAGCGGCTGGAGTCGGACGAAAAAATCATCTGGGCACTGCTGCGCGAATCACTCCCCCGCCCAGGTCATCCCTCACTGCTACCGAGCCATCAACAGATTGCAAAACAGATCAGCAAAGCATCATCAGTTGTCAGTGAACGAATACAGGTGTTAAGGCTCTATCGCTGGATTACGCTATGCGCTCAAGTGGGACGATCAGACAGCGGCACATGGTATCGTCCGATCTACGCCATCCATGATGAACCCATACCGCTGGCTGACACTCTGTTTCTCGATGAATCCTACATGCAGCATGTGAATCAACAAATGAAAAGCACTACTTCTCGTATTGCACAAACAGCGAAAGAAGTCTCAAACCAGCTCCGCCATCAAATAGCCACAGAAGATGTCTCGATCAGCCCGGGCCCCGTGAGTCGCAGTCTGAACGGTTATCAATATAAAACAAGAAATAACCGTACCCGTTATCCAGAGACGGTTATTAATCATGAAAAAGAGTCAAATAACCGTATCCGTAATCCAGATGCGGTTAATAACTCTGAAAAACAGCCAGATTATGACTCGATTGATGATAAAAAAATTAAAAAAATGGGTCTATGCCAGATTGAGTGAAAATGGCCCAAAACGAGACCATTTTTTCGGTCATTTGAGGCAAATAGCAAACCTATTTTAACGGAAATGATCGGCAAAATGAGCCGTTTGGGGACATTTACAGCCCATACTATTTTAGCCAGACAGCCTCTTATAAATTATTCAAAAGTGTGGGGCAAATATTGGCCTGAAAAGATGATTGAAGTTATAGACAGACCTCGGCAAGCAAGTTTGTTTGACACTCCGGACTTTGCAGCAATATAACGACGCTTTGGCACGTCCACTGGAGCATTTTGTTATGTGTATTTTTCATGCACCCAGCGACATAATTACGATTATGTTTCATTAACAAAACCGCTCTCAACTGCGTGACTTTGATTTTCGAAGATAGCCATAGCGGTGCTCATACGTTTGAAACCAAGTTTTTTATAAAATGGCTCTTTGCCTGGACATGCATACAAAATAATTTTTTTGTGGCCTGCTGATAACTCCACAAGCTTAGAAATAATTTTTTTACCAACACCGAGACCCTGAAACTCTGGATGAACTGCAACATCACAGATATATGAACAATCTATTCCATCTGCCAAAGCTCGGCCGACACCTATCAACTTGCGTTGTTCAAAAACAAAACATCTAAACATACTATTTGTAAACGCTGTTTCTAAATCTGTCGGCTTCTTATTTCCAAGCGTCACTTTATACAGTTCGGAAAGTTCTTTCCAGCAAATATGCTTTAATGAATACTGCCATTCTAATTCCAACATTGACTCCTTCAAAAATATGTTTAGACAAACTTTAAAATCATTTGAAATTGTACTATCTACAGCGCTTT